>JANTFK010000248.1 GCA_024763595.1 Bacteroidales bacterium
AAAATGCACCATGCCCAGCACCTACGTCCAGAATTCTCGGATGATCATCCGGATGGATAAATCCCCGGATATATTGATGGACCCTTGTATGCACTCCCGGCATGGTAATGGGCCTGATCTCTTTTTTTTCCGGATGGTTTGAACTCATGGTAAGTGTTGCTGTCTGCAACCTGAAAGCAAAGGACCCCGGTTATTTAGACAATTTCACTCTGACGGCTGCCGGTCCTTTGGGTCCCTTTTCCACCTCAAAGGTAACCATGTTGCCTTCCATGATATCGTCCTGAAATTCGTTCACATGAACAAAGACACTATCCTGTGTCTCTGCATCCCTGATAAACCCGTAACCCTTTGAGTCATTAAAAAAAGTAAGCCTTCCCCTTCTGATGGGATCCGGTTTATCGCCGGGGCCCTGCCTGGGAATACTGATCTCGATATCTTCAGCTTTGGTTTTTTTCCTGGCAGACGGATCGGGAGGCGTATCGGTAAGCATTCCGTTTTCATCCACGTAAGCGATCATATCGTCCAGGCCGCCTTTTTTCTCACTTTCTTTCCTGGCAAGTCGCTTTTTTTCCTTTTCCTGTCGTTTCTTCTCTTTTTTCTTTTGAAGTTCTTTCTTGTTGAACGATTCCTGAGATCTTCCCATAAATACCTTTAAGTTTTAGCTGATAACGGTGCTAAGATACAGCTAATTTTCTTATATCTGAATATCGATCCTACCACTCCCAGCCAAATCCTGCCACAAACACATAATCGGTTGGATCGGCACCTGCAACCGGCTGGTTGTCCCAGTTGAGGGAAAATCCTGTGGATATATAAAAATCCATGGGGAATTCATACTTGATATCGAAACTCATATCGGACCTCCATCGTCCATGCTCGGTTATCCCCGGGTAGAGCATAATGCTTGTAAGAAGGCTCAGGTCCCCAATATCATACAAGTTCAGTTCCGTTCCCAGGAATCCTTCCCACGACTCCCTGTCATTGACCGGGTCGGTATACCTTTCAAAGTTCCTGTTGATCCCTGCCTTGGCTCCCCAGTATGCGCTGTTTGTACGCACCAGATAGGCTCCAAGCCCTCCCTGGGAGTTGGCACGCAAATCCAGTAATATTTCTGTATTGGATAACATGGCAACAGTGGCCAGTGCATATAGCCTTGCCGGCAGGTTGTACCTGAAATTAATGGCGCCGTCGATCCGTTTCGTGGGATCCACGCCATCCTGGTTTGACTGGATGGTATTGAATGAAACATCGGTGGACCATTGCGGGGCCTCATACCCCACTGAACTCCGGACCGACAGTTGTGTAATATTCTGCGCTTTCGTAAAACTGTAACCTACATCAATATTGGCAGAGAGGCGGTCCAGGAACCCGTAATTGACCGGGTTCAGGTTGACAACTTCTTCCGTGCCCACCTCAATTGGATCCCCCTCTTCGGGCAAAATGCGAAGCCTTCCGGGAGAGGTGGTCCGGATATTTGCGATATGCTCAGTTCCGTCTGTCAGGGTTACAACAAATATGGTAGTGGTATAGATCTCCTTCACCTTCTCCCATTCGATCTGGAAATCACTGTCGCTGTAATCAGTACTGAAGACAATGATCCCGCGGTCCATGGATTCAACAGAACCGGTAATATAATCGTCATTGATAAAAATAGCAGAGTCTTGCTGGGCATGGAGCGCCAGGGTGAAAAACAACAGGAAAGCCAGGAAAGCGGCCTCTTTTCTTGTTATGGTATTCATTGCAACGGGAGTTAGAGATGTTAACAAAGAATTATTCAAACATTAAGTACAAATAAAACCAGAGAAAGTTCATATTGTCGTACCTTTAATGAAGCTAAATTTCAATCCCATGATCGTAACCATTGTACATGTGGAAGTGAAACCGGAATATATTGACGATTTTATCCGGGTCACCACAAAGAATCACCAGCATTCAGTCCAGGAACCGGGGAACCTCCGCTTTGATGTGTTGCAAAAGGAGGATCACCCGGTAAAATTCATGCTCTACGAAGCCTATGAATCTGAAGCTGAAGCTGCGGCACACAAAGAAACCCCGCACTACCTGGAGTGGCGTGAGCGTGTTGCTCCATGGATGGCGCAACCACGTAAAGGGATCAAGTATAACGGCCTTCTGCCGCGGGAATAGCAGCAGTTTCCGGTTATCGTCCCGGAAGTTCCAACCGGTTAAAGAATAGTCCGGGCCTGAGCATCTCTTCCTGGCTGGGTGGAGGATTATGCAACAGGATCCTGATCCCTCTTTTCAGTCCGGCAGTGTCCAGAAAGGTTGTCAGGTAAAGTGAAGCATATTGATAGTAAACCTGGTACCTGAGTGCGTCATCGTTCAGCTCCCGTATGGATTTTGGAACAAAGGGAACTTTCGGCAAAATGAGCTCTCCCATCTTCCCCGTTACATATTCACACACTCCCTCTTCAATAAATGTGGAACCCGTCTCATTGGGATTGCTGAAGATTCTGAAAAAGTTCTGGTAAGCGCGATCCACCCGGATACTGTCTATCCGTAACATCTCAACGCTTATCTGGTCTATGTAGTCATGCGTCAGTTCATGAAAAAGCACACCTTTTACAAACCGGTTGCTTTCCCTGATAGCATCCCGCTGCGCCCTGGTCAGGCCGGCAACTTCATATGCCTGAAAGACTTCCGCTGTAGTGATGAAAATCTCATTGGAATAGTACAGACCCAGTTCCAGCGAGTCGCTATAGCCCCGATCGGTCAGATCTGCAGTATATATGTAGGTATTATAAAGTGTATCGTTTACGAATTTCTGGAACTCCCTGATCACGGCGTCGCCCTGCTCTTCCACATATCTGGCTATTCCCCTGCTGGTAGGTTTCCCATTTTTCAATGGGTATTCCGGCTGAGCCTGCAACGGAACAAACAGCATCAATAACCATATCAATATGCTTTTCCCCATATGTGATGATAAATGTAAGCCTCATGGCCGTGAAATACAAACCATTGCCGGAATCTGAAAAATCATTAACTTATAGCGTCCAAAACCATCTGCCATGCAAAAGATCGTTACCATCGTGCCGGTGATCATACTGATGTTAAACTGCCATTCATGCCACCCGGGGAACACCGGTTCCGGGAGTAGCGCTCCGGTAACCACCGGCCCGGCGGCAGATTCCAATCCAACCTTCACCCTCACCGAAGTATGGAGGACGGATCCCGTATTGCTAACCTGTGAATCGGTACGCTACGACGAAACCCGACAACTCCTGTTTGTCTCCTGCATCAACGGTGAGCCAACCGGGAAAAATGGTGAGGGCTTCATCTCCCTGTTAAACCCGGACGGAAGTTTGAAAGAGCTCAGGTGGATCACCGGGTTGCATGCCCCCAAAGGAATGGGCATAGACGGGAACCTGCTGTTTGTAGCCGATATCGATCAGCTGGTTGTCATTGACATCATCAAGGGGGAAATCAAAGAACGTATCCCGGTGCCGGGAGCATCCTTTCTGAATGATGTGGCCGTGGATAAGGATGGAAAGGTATATTTTTCTGATTCCGATACAGGATATATCTGGATCTATCACAATGGCGAACTGAAAGCATGGATTACCGAAGGACTGGACCGGCCAAACGGGCTGTACGTGGAAGAGTCCCGGGTATTACTCACCAGTTCCGGCAGTTCGGACCTGAAGATCATCGATAAGGCAACCGGGTCATTCAAATCGGTCACCCGGGGTATAGGGGCTGGCGACGGACTGGAGTTCACCGGTATGGAGGGGTATTACCTGGCATCAAGCTGGACCGGGGAATTGTTCCTGATCTTTCCGGACTTCAGCAAGATCTCCCTGCTGAAAACCGCCGAGCAACAGATTAACACTGCCGACATAGGCTTTAACCGGAGCGCCGGTATAGTCTATGTTCCCACCTTCTTTGACAACAGGGTGGTAGCGTACAAGCTGAGACAGCACTAGGCGAATGATGCACCCATCCCTGCGAATTGTTCCGCAAGAATTTCAATCCCTGCCTGGCCGGGTTCTCCCATACGCGTAATAACTGCTTTAACACCCTCCTGCCCAACCATCTGATGAAATTCGGCATCACCCGGAAAGTGGTTTCCGCTTTCATCCTTTCCTTTGAACCGGGTACCGTAGAAAAGTGCCTGAGCAATAAGATCCACCGGCATATGAAGTGCCAGGCCCGCACGGAAGGGTGCCATGATCCTGTCTTCTTTACTTAACTTGCGCTGCAGGTCGCATCCCACCCTGTATACGGTATCTCCCAGTGCCCTGTTGCGAAACCTCCTGATCAGGTCATCGATATGATCCTCCAGTTGTTCCATGGTGAAAACCCCCGGGTAGAGTGCCCGTAATATCATGGCGGATTGCATCATTAACTTCCGGGTAAACGCTTTCGCGTCTTGATGATCAAGCACTTCATAAATGTAGATCAGTTCAGGAAAATGGTAATATCCATAATAGGCAGCTCCGGCATGACCCAGGTTATGAATGAACAACTTCCTGTCCACCCACGCTTTCATAGGCGATGCGGGAGCCAGGCCCTCTATTTCCGGGACAGGATTCTTAAAACCCTCACGGTCGACAATCAGTGTACAGTATGCTTCTGCAAATACCTGCAAGATATCCTGCTCCCGCTCCTTTTCAGGCATAATGGGCACCATCTTTCCAATACTTGTCTCCACCAGTCCCACCAACTCATCTGCAGGGTACCAGCCGGGCAGGTATTTTGTCAGTTCACCCCGTATATACCCGGCACCGTTCCGGATATTCTCCGCGATTATGATGTCCAGCGGTCTGTTCCCATCCTGCCGGTACCGGGCAAGCAGTCCCCGGGCAATCAGCGGAATAGAAGCTGCCAGTCCCCTGATTCCCACTGAAACGGCCATAATTGAGGCCCCGGCTATTTCACTGACCACCTGTTCCTCATCACCCACCAGTACACCCCTCACTCCGGTAATCAGGATCTCTGTTTCCTGCTGCTCCTTAATGATGACCCGGTAGTTCCCCCGCTGATTCAGGGCATCGATTACAGCTTTATCTATGTCAACAAATACAACCTCATATCCCCCCTTGCTAAATACCGAAGCGATAAACGAGCGTCCAATCTTTCCCGCCCCGAACAGCACCAGCTTTTTACGGGAGGAATCCGTACTGCGGGATATCTGCCTGTCGTAATCCTGCTTATAGGATTCCACCCTGGAACGCTTCTCCCCTGCCTTCTTTTCGTAATAGGTCCCGCCCAGATAGAAGCAGGCAAATCCGCCTGAGGCCACAGCCCAGGAAATGATCTCATCAAAACCGGGCTTCCTGTGCCTCTCCTGCTGCAATTGCCGGGCCAGGGATGCAATGGCTCCACCTGCGAAATTGTCACCGCAACCTGTCGTATCCCCACAGGCACCCTCCTTTTGCAGGTCTGAAGCTACTTTTGAAGAAACCGGTAACCGGCTCAGCGGTTTTTTCTCAATCAGCGATCCGCCGGAGTATGCAAGCATCTCTTCCGGTCCGTTGGTAATCATGAAAGCGGGAACACCCTGTTCCACAAAAAAAACTGCTGCAGCGTCCGGGTTCCTGCATCCGCTTATTCTCACAGCCTCCTCACCATCCATCAGCAGCAGATCGATCAATCCAAAATCTTCCTTTTGATCGACCAGGGGCCACGGCCGGTCCGGATTGCTTTTTTCGTTCCGGAAATCATATACCGTATTTACAACGGTCAGGCACCCCGCTGCTTTTGCCCGGTGCAGCAGTTCAGAGAGTGAATCATGAATACGGGGCGTCAGGGCCGTCCCGCCAAAACAGAC
>JANTFK010000249.1 GCA_024763595.1 Bacteroidales bacterium
GAATGATGAGTTCCGGGGAGCAGGGGTTTCAGCTGGTGATGGAACTGAACGAGTATGAGGATCTGGGTGGGATGCATCTGTCAAATCCGCTGCAACAGGCCCGGAAGAAAGCATATAATCACCTGCTCAGGGCAAGGATATTTCCCCTGCTTGATCGTTGTCTGGTCATGACAGATATCCTGTTGGAACATTACCGAAGTGTTCCTGGCCTGAAACCGGGAGTCGCTTTCCTGAAGGTTCCCATGACCGTTGACCTGGAACGTTTCAGTACCCGTTGGCCGGAGTGTGATTACCGGAAACCCTATATTGCTTATTGCGGCACCAGCAGTTTTGCCAAAGATGGTGTTGATATCCTGATCAGATCCTTTGCGGCAATCTCGAATCAGTATCCCGGCCTGAATCTCTACCTTGCCACCTATTGGCATGCAGATGGCCCCCGCATGCTTGAACTTATCAGGGAAACGGGACTGGGAAAGCGGATCATTTATCTGGGACCCCTTGACAGGGAGGAGATACCACCATTCTTACAACATGCCTCCGTTCTGGCACTACCACGTCCCGATTCGAAGCAGGCCCGGGGAGGCTTCCCTACCAAGCTGGGGGAGTATCTGGCCACCGGGAACCCGGTATGTGTTACCCGTGTGGGAGAGATTCCCGGTTATCTGCATCATGATGAATCCGCGTTTATGGCTGAGGCGGGAAGTGTGGATTCGTTTATCGCGGCCCTTTCCTGTGCCCTGGGAGATGAAGTACATGCAGCCCGTGTGGGGAAAAGGGGAAGAGCAGTGGCAGAAACCTGTTTCAGCATGGATGTACAGGCAAAGCGTATTTATGATTTTTTAAAAGCATGAGTTCCGGAAAGCTGGCATCAGAAGTAGCAGCACATATCCATCAAATGGTGGGCTGGCAAACAGACCGAAAGATCGTTGTGCTGGAATCTGATGACTGGGGAAGTATCAGGACACCTTCCCGGCAGGCCTATAAACAAATGCTGGAGAAGGGATTACAGATTGATGATCACTATAACAGGTTTGATGGACTGGCATCGGACCGGGATCTTGAGGCGCTGTTTGAGGTGCTGTCCTCTTACAGGGACGGGCATGGGAAGATGCCTGTAATAACAGCCAATTGCCTGCTGGCCAATCCGGATTTTAAAAGAATCAGGAACGATGATTTTCAACAATACCATTTTGAGCCTTTTGTCGATTCTCTGGCCAGGCAGCAAGGATGTGAAAATGCTTTCCGGTTATGGAAAGAGGGGAGGGAATCGGGTATTTTCATCCCGCAGTTTCACGGGCGCGAACATCTCAATGTTGATCTGTGGATGAAGGCCCTTAGGGAGAACCATAAAGAGACCAGGATGGCATTTGATTATGGTTTCTGGGGGCACTTAACAACATATCCACCTGCAAAAAGGGCCCATTTCATGGCTGCATTTGATTATGAAACAGCCAGACAGCTGGCGCATATTAAGGAGATTGTCCTTGAGGGACTCGCGATGTTCGGGCAGCTGTTCGGGTATACATCCCACTCCTTTATAGCTCCCAATTTTATCTGGGATGGGGATATTGAGTCCGTAACCGCTTTAAAAGGCGTACGGTATATTCAGGGACAACGAAAACAACTGCTTCCCTTGCCGGGTAAGGGGCATTATAAAAAGCGTCCCCATTATACCGGTCAGCATAATGCGGTTGGTCAAACCTACCTGATCAGAAATGCCTGGTTTGAGCCATCTTCCGATCAGGACCATGACTGGGTAACGGGTTGTCTGAAGGATATTGCAAGGGCATTTTTCTGGCGCAAGCCGGTCATCGTATCGACGCACAGGGTAAATTACACGGGATCTTTGGTCATGCGGAACCGGGACCGGAATTTGAAATTACTGCATCAGTTATTTGCAGCCATGCTGAAACGGTGGCCTGATATTGAATTTATGACTACAGATGCACTGGGGCGGGTAATCGATAGCAAGTAGGTCGTTATGTGCGGTATAGCAGGATATATTGATTTTAGAAAGCGTACACCGGTTGGAACGATTGACCGCATGATCCGGCCGCTGGGTTACAGGGGGCCCGATGACCGGGGGATACACTGTTTGGATAACCGGTATGCTACTGTTGCATTGGGACAAACCAGGCTGGCTATCCTGGATCTTACTGCAGCGGGACACCAGCCCATGCATTATAAGAACCTGGTCACCGTCATGAATGGTGAAATATACAATTTCCGGGAGATCAGGCAGGAACTGGAAAGCTACGGGCACCGTTTTGTATCTCATTCCGATACGGAGGTCATTCTGCATGCCTATGATTACTGGGGAAAGGATTTTGTACACCGGCTTATCGGAATGTTTGTCATTGTGATATACAGTCAGGATGAGGAGAGGTTGCTTATTCTGCGGGACAGGGCGGGAGTAAAGCCATTATATTACTACTGGAAGCACGACTGCCTGATGTTTGGTTCGGAACTCAAGGCGCTCTTCATGCATCCTGCATTTCAAAAAAAGCTTGACCCGGCAGCCCTCCCCCTCTACTTTGATTTCGGATATATTCCGGCACCCTGGTCCATATTTCAGGATACACGTAAACTCGATTCGGGCAGTTACCTGGCAGTGGACCTGAAAGAACGGAGCCTCTCCACCAACAGATACTGGAGCATCCATAGTTTCTATGGCAGGAAGCGGTTTGCATTTGGTTACCCGGAAGCCAGAGAGCAGTTGCAGAGCCTGCTCTCTTCGGCATTCAACTACAGGATGGTATCGGATGTGCCGGTGGGCGTTTTCCTGAGCGGAGGTTATGACAGTTCACTGGTAACGGCAATGCTTCAGGCTGAACGGACAGACCGGCTAAAAACCTTTACCATAGGTTTTGAAGGAGGTAACAATGAAATGCCTTTTGCAGGAAAGATAGCCAGGTTTCTGCAAACGGATCATACAGCATACCTGTGTACAAGCCGGGAGGCACAGCAGATCATTCCTGACCTTCCCTATATTTACGATGAACCATTTGCAGATAGCTCGGCTATCCCAACCATACTGGTCAGCCGCATTGCCGGGAAGGATGTGAAGGTGGCCCTTTCGGCCGATGCAGGCGATGAGTTATTTGCCGGATATACCAGTTATGCAACCTTCACGAGGAATCTGCGTTTGCTGGAGAAACTACCGGTTCAATCCCATTTCATGATGCGGGAGATGATGTCTCTTCTCGCTTACCTGACTCCTGCCGGCCAGTCGCAAATAAAACATAAATTACTCAGTGTTTCCAGGGCAATCCATGCCGACCGCACAATACAGGCCGGCAGATTGCGGCAACTATCCGCTCAAATACCCGTATATTTCCGGAAAAGGATATTCCGCCAGATGACGGTCCCCCATGATACCGGTTACACACTTGATTTCAGCAGCTTTGATAACACCCTGGATATGGCTCTTGCAATAGATTATGATATGTATCTGCAAAACGATATTTTCACAAAGGTTGACAGGGCCACCATGTCTGTTTCCATTGAAGGGAGAGAGCCGCTGGCAGACCACAGGATTGCAGAGTTTGCAGCTCAACTGCCCCTGGAATACAGGTTTAACAGTCAAACGGGTAAAAGGATCCTGAAGGATATTGCACATGATTATCTGCCCCGGGAACTGGTGGACAGGCCCAAGACGGGGTTTTCTTTGCCTGTCTATCAATGGCTGAACGGAGATCTGGCCCATTTACTGGATACATATCTCAACCGCCGGGCCATCGATGAATCCAAATTGTTCCAGACAGATCATATTCTACATATTGTGGATCGCTTCAAGCGTAATAAATTCTACTATAAACCGCTGATATGGAAACTGCTAATGTTTCAGATGTGGTACTCCAGGTGGATGAAAAAGGATTAGAAATATGCGTCGCAACTTGCAGGTCATATTGATACTTCCTTCGCTTTCTCCCGGTGGCCTTGAAAAAGTGATCACCGAACTTGCCTGGTACGGTTCGCGTCAGGAGCATATCCGGATCAGTGTAGTGAGCCTCTCCAGGGGTGAGCTTTTCTATCCGTTGCCTCCGGATATCTCCCTCCAAATGCCTCCTTTCAGCCTGAACAGGATGGTCCGGCCCCTTTTCCTTGTCAGGCTTATGCGCTGGTTAAGGAGGCAGGTGAAAAATGCCTCCCCGGATGCCGTGCTGAGTTTCGGGGGGAGGTTTAACGCTTTTGTGCTTATATCTCTTTACGGTTTACCGGTTCATACCTATATTTCGGATCGCAGCAGGCCTTCCATTGGTTATGGCACGCTGCTGGATATGCTGAACCCGCTGGTGTACAAAAGAGCAGCAGGTATTGTTGCACAAACTGAAACGGCCGGGACCATCATGCAGGCGAGGATCGGCCACCCGAATATCAGGGTGATTGGAAACCCTGTTACGCAACAGGAGCTGTATGGTGACCACGGAGCACATGTGATTGTGAATGTGGGCCGCTTCATACCCTCCAAGCAACAGGAACTGCTGGTTGGCTATTTTGCATCGGCAGGAGCGTCAGACTGGAAACTTATTTTAGTAGGTGACGGGCCCACCCGGGAAAAGGTGAAAGAGCGAGCTGCGGCGCTTCATGTGGCCGACAGGGTGGTATTTCAGGGGGTTGTGAAAGATATCAGCGCCGTTTACAGGCGCAGCAGTATATTTGCATTTACCTCCGCATCGGAAGGCTTTCCCAATGCACTCTGTGAAGCCATGGCCCACGGTCTGGCATGTATCAGTTTTGATTGTGAGGCAGGACCTTCGGAGTTGATCGAGGATGGTGTAAATGGATACCTGGTAACTGAAGGGGATCACAGGAGTTACAGGGATAAACTGGGTGCGCTGATGGCTGATGAAGCCATGCGAAGGAGATTGGGAAGCAGGGCACTGGAAAAAGCCACACGGTTCAGCACGGAGAAGATCGGGAAACAATATTTTGATTTTTTAAAAGGCCATTGATATGGTCCTGTTGATAAATACATCCCTTTTACGATTTGGAGGGGCGGTTCAGGTGGCCCTCTCCTTTATCAATGAGTGCAAACATCATCCCGGTCATACATATCATGTGCTGGTCGGACCGGGAGTGGGTAAATCATTGAAGAAGAACGATTTTCCTTCTAATTTTTTCTTTTATGATCTGAATTTCGGTCCTGTTGCCCTTTGGAAAATTCCCTCCATAGCTTTCCGTTTATCCAGACTGGAGAGGCGCATTGGTCCGGATTGTGTGGTGACAACAAGCGGTCCTTCATACTGGCATACCCGTGCACCGCACCTGATGGGATATAATCTTCCGCTCTATATTTACAGGGAATCACCCTATTTCAGGACAGTTCCGTTTTACAGAAAACTGCGGCCGGCCCTGAAGAAGCGCATGCACCTCTGGTTTTTCAAAAGGGATGCTACGGCATACCTTGTACAGACAGATGATGTAGGCAACAGGGTAAAAACGCTCCTGAAGAACGATCATGTATTTACTGTATCCAATACCTACAGCCACTTTTTTACCGGACCCCTGAATCGGGATAACAAACTGCCGGGGAAAAAGGGAAATGAGATCCGCCTGTTTACCCCCACATCTTATTATGCGCATAAGAACCTGGAGATTATACCCCTTGTATCGAACGAGTTGAAAAATCGCCATATCCATCATATCAGGTTTATCCTTACCCTGGATGACCGGAATTTTATCAGGGTGGCCGGGGGAAATAAAAGGGAAGATATCGTCAATATCGGCCCTTTGAAGCCTGAGGAGTGCCCGCCGGTTTACCGGGAGTGTGATTTTATGTTCCTG
>JANTFK010000250.1 GCA_024763595.1 Bacteroidales bacterium
GGTTTGTGATGCTGCAATACTGTCAATTACTTCCAGTCCCTCCACCACTTCACCGAATACCGTATAAGCACCATCAAGGTGGGGGGTGCCGCCTATGGAGGTATAGATCTCTATTTCCTCCCGGGTGAACGCAGTCCTTCCGTGACTGGTAAAGGCCTCCAGTTGCGCAGGTGTGAATACCCGGCCCTGCACAATATAAAACTGTGAGCCACTGGAGGCCTTTTCGGGGTTCAAACGGTCCCCCTGCCTGGCTGCTGCCAGGGCGCCTTTTTTATGGATCAGTTTATTATTGAATTCTGCCGGGACGGTATAGCCGGGTCCCCCGGAGCCTAAACGCTGACCTTTTCCAGCCTTTCTTGAAAGGGGATCTCCACCCTGGATCATAAAATCTTTTATAACCCGGTGAAAAAGCAGACTATCATAAAATCCCTTCTGGACCAACCTGATCATATTATCGCGGTGAAGCGGAGTTTCATTGTAAAGCTTCACCACCATATTCCCCTTTGAAGTTTCGATCCTGATGAGGTGTTCAAGTGTTGTAGGTTGAGCAATTAATGCAAGAGGCAGTGCATAAAATGCAATAAGCAATGCAACTATCTGACAGATTATATATTTCTTGATCATAAATGATGTAAATTTAAAATAGAATAAGAGAACAAAGATAAAATGAAATAAACATGATTGAAATTTATGTGGGTTCCTGAATGTTGAGAAATTATTTCATATTGTTGATACTTATCCTGTTGACCCGGCAGTCAATTGGTCAAACGGTTGGATTGGTGTTAAGCGGCGGAGGATCCAAGGGCCTGACACATATTGGAGTTATTAAGGCACTGGAAGAAAACAGGATCCCTATAGATTATATTGGAGGAACTTCCATGGGTGCTATTGTGGGGGGGTGCTATGCCATGGGTTTTAGCCCCGATGAAATGATCACCATTTTCCGGTCCGAAGAGTTCAAATACTGGTTGAGGGGAGAGCTGGAGGAACAGTATAAATACTATTTCAAGGCGGAAAATCCGGCCCCCGATCTTTTTAATGTAGGGTTGGATTTACGGGATACCATTGCCAGTACCAGGTTACCATTGAGTATCATTCCCAATTATTTGATGGATTTTATCTTTATGGAGATATTTTCAAGAGCCAGTGCGGCATCCGGATATAATTTTGACAGCCTGTTTGTACCCTTTCTTTGCAATAGTGTCGATATCAGTAACAGTAAAGAGGTTGTATTCAGGGAGGGTGATCTTGCTCAGGCAATCAGGGCATCCATGACCGTTCCATTCGTTTTCCGCCCGATCCTGATTGATGGAAATATCATGTATGATGGAGGGATTTACAACAATTTTCCCGCAAATCATGTTAAAGAGGCGTTTAAACCGGATGTGCTCATTGGCAGCAAGGCGACCAGAGGGAATACTCCACCGCATGAATTTGATATTATGGGGCAGATAGAGAATATAATCATGAAACCTTCAGATTATGAGATAAAACCGGAAGAGGGTATTTTGCTGGATATGGATTTGGATCTGGATAAAAACAATTTGCTGGCTTTTGATCGGCTGGATGAGTTTGTGGAGATCGGATACAGAAAAACCATGGAAAAAATGGACAGTATAAAAATGCTTGTAAAACGGCAGGCTGTGGATACTGTTACTCTCCGTGAACAGCGGGAAGCGTTTAAGAAAAGATGGCCCGCGTTGCGTTTTAACAGGATAGAGCTTGAAGGGCTCAATAAAAAGCAGGAGCAATATGTTGAAAGAAGCATAAGGAAAAGGGACTCCATTATTGAAGTGGATGATATGAAAAGGGAGTACCTGAAACTGGCCAATGATAAAAGCCTTTTTTACCTTTATCCGAGATCCGTTTATAACAAAAAGGACTCTCTTTTTACGCTCAGGTTAAGGGTTATCCCCCAGGCTCCGCTGGAAACCAGATTCGGTTTGTTTGTATCCACCCTGGGTCTTGCACAAACCTATCTGGGATTGAGTTACCGTGAAATATCCAGTGTGAGTACGCACCTGAAAGGTAGTTTGCAGTTCGGGCGGTTTTATAACGGCCTGAATTTGGGATTCAGAATTGATTATCCGACCAGGATCCCCATATATCTGCAGGGGAGCTTTAATTACAATGGTTTCGATTACAACACTGATAATAGCAGTTTTCTGTTCAGTGATCTGAAACCTGCCTATATCAAGGAGGATGAAATTAATTTCAGGGTGGATTTGGGTATTCCCTATTATATCAATGGGGTATTTAAAGGAGGATGGGGCATTGGAAGAAACCGGGAGGTATATTACATGACCAAAGATTTTTCTTCCGGTGATACACCGGAGATCTCCAATGTGAATCTCTTTTCAGCCTATCTGGCCAGGGAGCGAAACACCTTGAATAATAAGCAATATGCCACTTCTGGCAGCCATTCGTTACATGCGGTAAGGGTAGGATACGGTATAGAATCCTATATACCGGGGTCCACTTCAACAGATATGGTCGCTGACCAGTCAAATTATTTCTGGATTACAGCAAAATATGAAAATACAGGATATATTCCGATTGGTGGTCCTTTTGTTCTGGGTTATCACTTTACCATACATGCAACTTTCAAACCTTTGATGAGTAATTACTATTCCACCATTATAGAAGCACCATCTTTCAAACCCAATGTAATATCGCAATCACTTTTTATGGAGCATTACAGGGCGCACCAGTTCCTTGCTGCCGGATTGATGCCGGTATTTAATTTCGGCAAAGGGGTTCATGCCAAACTGGAAGCCTATACTTTTTTTCCTGTTCAGGAAATATTGAAGAACCAACAAAATGAAGCTTATCTGGGTACCTATTTCAAAAAGATGAAGACCCTTTTCAATGCCTCTGTTAATATTGTAACCGCGGTTGGTCCGTTGGGATTTCATGCAGGATATATTACCGAGGAAGAAAAACCCTGGGTTTTACAGGCAAGTTTTGGATATCTTCTCTTCAATAAAAGGTCAACAGGGGAATGACCTTACAGTTGATAATGCTACTTTTACTGGCACTTTGAAGAATCCCATTAAACAATTATTCGGGCAGACTGTCGTATACGGTCTGGGTATTGTATTGCCCCGTTTGCTCAACTATCTGTTATTAACTCCCTTTTATACGAGGGTATTTGAAAGGGCTACCTATGGGGTGATCACTGAATTGTATGCCTATGTGGTATTTTTACTGGTGATCCTTACCTATGGTATGGAAACGGGGTATTTCCGGTATGCCAGTCACGCTGAGCAGAAAGGGAAGGTGTATACCACCGTATTGGGCTCTCTCTTTTTTACCTCGCTGTTGTTTATTGTGATGGTGCAGCTCTGGGCTGAACCCATAAGCCGGCTGATGGGATATGCCTCACATCCGGAATATATCAAGTGGCTTTCAATAATTGTGGGTGTTGATGCATTTACCTCCATCCCGTTTGCCCGGATCCGGCTTCGTAACCAACCTGGCAAATACACCATTATTCGCATTTTCGAAGTTACCATCAATATCGGGCTTAACCTGTTCTTTCTCTATTATTGTCCGCATCATGTCCATTCCGGTTGGGTTTCAAACATCTATAATCCCGAAATTGGTGTGGGTTATGTTTTGATTTCAAACCTTGTTGCATCACTGGTAAAACTCATTTTATTACTTCCTGATATATGGGCCGGATTCAGGTCTGCTTTTGATCCGGTCCTGTTGAAAACCATATTCCGGTATGCCTATCCGCTGTTGATTGCGGGACTGGCCGGTACGATAAATGAAGCACTTGACAGGATCCTGTTGAAACACCTGATTCCTCCGGAGCAGGGACCTATGGAACAACTGGGTATTTACGGGGCAAATTATAAAATGGCCGTATTGATGACATTATTTGTTCAGATGTTTAAATATGCAGCGGAACCATTTTTCTTCGCCCGGGCAGGGGACCGGAACGCTAAGGAACTTTATGCCGACGTGATGACATTTTTTGTGATAACAGGATTGTTTATCTTCCTGCTGGTCAACCTCTATCTGAATTACTTTATACTCTTTATAGGCTCAGATTTCAGAGAAGGTGTTCATATTGTACCGGTAATTTTGATGGCCAATCTGATCATGGGTATATTTTTCAGCCTTTCCATCTGGTATAAACTGACCAATAAGACACATTTTGGTGCCATTCTTGTTTTAACAGGAGCCGGGATTACAGTGTTGATCAATGCGCTGTTTATTCCCCGTTTCGGGTACGAGGCTTCTGCATGGGCACATCTTATTTGCTATAGTGTTATGGTGATACTTTCCTATAGCTGGTCAAGGAAACACTATGTAATCCCGTACAGAACAGGAAGAATCCTTGTTTATATGGCCATTGCCTTGACAATATATGTGAACAATAAACTATTTTTGCAAAATCTGGAATTTTTAAAGGAACTCTGGGGAGCGCTCTTTCTGCTGTTATTTGGCGTGATCGTTTTTATTGGGGAGAGAGACACATTTAATAAATATAAAACGTACAAAAAAAGATGAAAGTGAAGATTGTGAATAGCTCAGGTCATCCTTTACCCGGGTATAGTACAACTTTATCAGCAGGTATGGACCTGAGGGCTCACCTGGAGAAGCCTGTGATTTTAAAACCCCTGGAACGCAAACTGATCCCAACAGGTCTGTTCATTGAACTTCCCGATGGATATGAAGCCCAGATCAGACCCAGAAGCGGCCTGGCCCTGAAAAAAGGGATTTCTGTTCTGAATACCCCGGGAACCATAGATGCAGACTACAGGGGAGAGATTGGAATTATTCTGGTGAACCTTTCCGGTAAGGATTTTGTGGTAAATAACGGAGAGCGGATCTGCCAGATGGTGATTAACAAAATTGAGGTGATTGAATGGCTGGAGGTAGGTACTCTTGAGACATCGGAAAGGGGTGCTGGCGGATTCGGGCATACAGGAAAAATATGAAAGCAAAACTATTCGTTGGATGGATTGGGATAGCCATACTCTTTGCAGGCTACCGGAATGTTATGTCGCAGAATGAGTCAGGAAACAATGATTATCAGTATGTTCTGATTGAAGCCGTTAAGCAAAAGAATCTGGGTAACCTGCCGGAAGCGGTTAAGCTGTACAACCTGGTTATAAAGGAGCGACCTGGGTGTGATGTGGCATACTATGAAGCAGGAAGTATCTACTTGATGACCAATCAGCTGGAGTTGGCCCGTACCAACCTGCAAAAAGCCTATATGCTGGATCGGGATAACAAATGGTATACAATGGCATATGTGAATTCATTGGGAGCACTAAAAGCATATGATAGCATCACGGATATTTTAAAGGAGAAAATAAAAAATGAACCGGATGAAATCGAATGGGAATACCAGCTGGCAACTGCATACTATAGCATGGGCAAAACAGGCAGGGCCGTAAGGGTACTCGAAAATATTGAAAAGGAGCGGGGATTCAGTGAAAAAATTACCCTGTTAAAAGCTTCCATTTATGAGAGTGAAGGGAAATACGAACTGGCAAAAAATGAGATAGATAAAGTGATGATTCTGTTTCCAGAGGCCATTCGGTTCAGGATTGTTGCAGCTGAACTTTGTATAAAATCCGGGGAGGAGGACAAAGCTGCAACCTATTATCATCAGATACTGGATATCGACAGCACGAATATTATTGCCCTTACGAACCTGACAGAATACTATCGAAAAAAGAAAGACTACGGGAACAGCCTGAAATATCTGGGCAAATCATTTGAAAGTAAGCAG
>JANTFK010000251.1 GCA_024763595.1 Bacteroidales bacterium
GGTCCGCGTATTTTATTGCCAGATCTTTTACCTGTGATGAACGTTCCCCGTCTACCCGGGAAATGTTCTGACTGAAAGAAAGAATTTTTCCGCCATTCTCCAGATAGTCCGCAATCAATTCAAACGTAGGGGCATCCATGTTTTCCATTCCGGCAGGGATCACCACCAGCGAATAATCGCGCTCGCCCACACGCAACTTGTTCCCGTTTACACTGCCCAGAATCTTCAGTACATATTCGGAGCCAAGGTCATATTCGAGATGCTGCTGTTCCAGCCTGTACACAAAATTCTTAAATCCATCCTTAATCCTGTATACCGCCGGATTGTTTACTTTTCGTGAAAAGTACATGTGTGCGGTGGTGGTGGGTTGCAGTACAAGCGTTTGATTGATTTGTTGCCCGGCGGACATGGCCATACAGACGCGCCCGATGTAATCGCCCATCAATTTGTAATGATCCCACCATGGTTCGTGATAGGAAAAAGAGGGCGGGTAATCGAACTTACGAACACCGTTAAGGGAATAATAGGAGAGATGTTGGTTGACAAAGTTAACGCCCAGTACACATTCCCAGTCAACCAGTCTTTTCTGTTGTTCAAAATTCAGTTCCCAGCCAGCGCCACCGTAAGTTTCACTCAGTGTACGAATTCTTCCGGCCTGGTTGGCAGCACTGCGCAACTCGCGAACAGCACGATCGTTCCCGAATTGTCCGCCCAGACCGATACTGTCCAGTCGATTCCCAAGCATATCAACGCCCGGTTGCTGATGCCAGATATAAAAAGCAGCTTCATCGAATCCATGCGTAGGTTCCGGCCAGCCGTGTTCCCAGTAGTGACCTGTCCATTTTAACCGGTGTTCGTCGCAGTACCTGCTCCACGGTTTTGCCCAGTGGTCGATAAATAGTTCCAGTATAAGTTCATAGTAGTCGTGACGTACTTTTTCCCAGTCCCCGGTCTCTTCGACCAGCGAAGGCAGCTTGGTTTTCAAATCGTAACCCCAGCGCTCCCGGAAAGCATCCCATAAACCGGGGGTCCATCGAATTACACTTCCCCTTGCCAGGGCGGCTTCAAGGTTGGGCTCATCGCTGAAAATACCCGGTAATGTTTTTCCGAAATCGGCACTATTCTTTTCATAACCTTTGGTCATGGTCAGCTCCTGAAATTTTTCGGTTACACCGGGGTATAACAGATCGACATAGGAGTAGCCCCCGTACCAGGGCGATTTTTCGGGACAGGTTCTCTCAAAGAGATAATAAGTGCCTTTTTTCCCTTTCTCCTTCTCAACGGATTGTGTCACATCAATAAACTCATCCCCGCTTTTTTTCAGGATCACTTCCAGATCATCTAACGGAACATCATCCACCAATTCCTGCACATGCAGTTTTAACCCGGTTCCGTGTTTGTAAGAGTCGGGCATCTCAGCCGGAACATGACCACCGGCAAATCCTGATGGATATGAGTTTTCATCGTAAATCCAGACTTTCATATCCAGCTCTTTTCCTTTCCGGACGGTGTAATCAAACAGATGAAACCACTCATCTGACAGGTACTCGGTAAGCAACCCCGGGCGGGGATGTACAAACACACCTCCAATTCCGGCTTTTTTAAACTCCTTCATCTGAAAAGCAATCCCCTCTTCGGTAATCTGTTCATTCCAGTCCCAGAGCGGTGCACTGCGGTATTCGGATGGCGGATCGGCAAACAGGGTCCTGATCTCTTCCAGCGAATGGATGTTGTCTGCGACAGGTTTTTGATTACATGCAAAGGCAAGTACCAGCGATGAACCTATCAAAACATGGTTGAGCAGATGTGTCTTTTTCATGGATTGTCCGGTAAAGAGAATTGTGAATCTAAAAATAATCATTTCTGTGTCATCGACACGGGATGATTGCAACTCATCGTGTAAATGAATTAAAAACTTCAGCAAGCGCTTCCGGTGATCTTCTGAGGATACTGGGGTTGATCTTTATAAATACCTTTCCGGTTTTTTCATCTCCGTCAGGGATGTGGATCTGATGCAATGCAAGGGATTTTTTCAACTGGCTTACGGAATGATCTTTCAGGGTCAGCTCCACTACATTGGTACCTTCAGGCAGCTTCCTGATCCCGAACTTTCCCGTCTTCACGATCAGATCAAAAAACTGATCTGCATGTGCCAGGCTTTTCCTGTAATCATTCATAAAACTGTCCAGGTAATGGAGGGCCACGGCTGCAAAGGGCCAGACCTGCGGCATTCCACCACCAAACATCCGGCGGTGATGGTAGAGGTCCTCTGTAAATGCACGGGTTCCGGCCAGAACAGCCCCGGATGCTGCGTTAAAGTTCTTATACAGGGAGATATAGACAGTGTCAAACAATTGCGCGAATTCAGCGGGCATTTTATGGCTGTGCACGCAGGCATTGAAGAGCCTGGCCCCGTCCAGGTGCATTTTTATCCCGTTCTCTTGCGCAAATGCTGAGATCTCCTGCATTTGTGCGAAATCAAACATACGGTTGTGTTTCCTCCTGACAGGCGATTCAATGCTGATTACCCCCACACCGGTTTTCACCCTGCCTTCGCTTGTACGGCGGATCACCTCTTTCAACCGGTTGAGGCTGAAACCTACCTGGTCCCGGCCAGGGGCTATCAGGTTCAGACCGCTGAGGATCGAGGCGCAATCGCCCGAATCGCGGTAAATATGACTTTCAGCCTGTACAATCACCCTCCGTTTTTCTCCGGCAAGATTACGAATGGCAATGTGATTGGCAAGTGTTCCGGTGGGCATAAATACCGCGCTCTCTTTCCCCAGGATGCCGGCCATTCTTTTCTCCAGTTCTTCAACTACCCCGCCCCGGGAATAGAGATCCGGTTCCGGGTGATCCGAAGCTTCAATGCGGCTCAGCAAATCTGCATATTCCTTTATGGAAAGGTCCAGTCCGTCACGTGTAAAATTTACTTTTTCATGTGCTTTCTTCTTTGCTTGTTCATTTTCGGGAAAGGGATGCAGGGCAGCCTCCACAACAGGTGACGATGCAGTGGCGAGGCCACCTGTGGCCAGACCGCCTTTAAGGAGGAATTTTCTTCGTTTCATAAGCTATTTTCCATGTGGTTCAAGATTCGGAAGGGGTTCTCCCTCCACAAGAAAGCGGTGGAACCAGTTCCGGGCAAACTGGTTCGATTCCTCCTTCCTGGTAGTAAGGCCATGGTCCTCACCTTCGATCATGACCAGCCGGTAGGGGATCTTTCTTTTTTGAAATTCAGCTGCCATGTGCAACGACTCTTCCGGCGGTACGCGCCAGTCAGCAGTACCGTGCATCAAAAGTACAGGGCAGCTCCTGCAGATCTCATCCACCCTGTTTATGGCCGACCGGATCCTCAGCAGGGAATCTTTATTGGAATCATATCCCGGAATCAGTTCCCTGTAAACGTAGGTTTCCATTTCATTCCCCCGTGAACCGTTCATCACCTGGAGGTCGGTGACACCGCCAATAATGACAGCCGCTTTCACCTTATCCGTTTGCATCAGCGTGAGGTAGGTCATCATTCCACCCCGGCTTTTTCCCATCATTCCGATTCTTCCCGTATCGGCCTGTGGCAGTTTTTCCAGCAGGGGGAAGAGGTTAAGCACATCATTGACGTCGGCCCCTCCGAACTCTTCTTCACCGTCACCGCCGTCATTTCCGCGATATTGTGTTCCCACAGCCACATAACCCCAACTGGCCATCCGGGCCAGGATATCGACCACCCGGTAAGGGTAGATCTTGCTGAATTCACGGTTCCCGCCGCGGTTGTAAATGATCACAGGCAAATGATCCGCATTTTTGGGATATGCCAGGTAAGCCTTTACCCGCAGACCGTCGCTCATATAGTAGATCTCTTCCATCTCAACCTTTTTCAGGAAAGAGAATCCGGGTTTTAAATTATGGGAAGGCAGGTTAAATACCAGCCGCTGTACGGCTGTATCACCGTAGGGATCAAAAGTTTTGCGGTAAACAATGCTCCCGTCGGACAGCGTTTCATCCAGGGTCAGCTCCAGAAGAGGAGCCAGTTCAATTTCCCTTCCGTTGTTAAAGAGATGTTTTATACTGGTGAGATGGGCAAGGTTTTCCAGTGGATTTTTATCCAGTATCAGGATATCCGCTTCAAAACCCTTTGCAATTTTCCCGGTCTTCCAGCCAAAAGCCTCTGAAAAATTGGAAGTGGCTGCCGATAGCACCTCTCGATTGCTTAACCCGATCCGGTGTAATAATTCCAGTTCGGTATGCAGGGAAATGCCCGGCATGGTCCCCCACACGTCGGTGGCGCTGCCAGCCAGATACCGGCACCCGTGCCTGCGGTAGACCGTTTCGATTTTCAGTTCCTGTAACCCGACTTTTGTGTAGTTCTCCTGCTCTTCAGGGGTATAGCTGTGCTTCCCGCTCTCCCTGTCCAAAGGATTGTTGATATCGGCAGGATTCAGGATCCCGGCTACCGGATCGTTCCACAGGTTCCTGTGTCCGGGCAGATCGGCGTACAGCAGACTGATGGTGGGCATCAGGAACGTCCGGCCGGAAGCCAGGGTTGCGGCATGCCGCTGCAACTCCCGGGATGCCGTATCCAGGGAGTAGAGGTACTGGTAATATCTCCACTTCGGACTCCCCAGATCGTTGCTGAAGGGTTGTTCTGCCACAGCTTTTCGCATGGCTTCCGGCGCTACATCAAGTGAATACCTTGTGGTATGTACAAAAGCATCCAGGCCTGCTTCCACGCCTTCCCCGTATGAGGTGTATCCAAGCTCTCCTATGGTCCCCATGCCAAGTTTACCGGCCTCTTTACGGATCAAGCTGACCTGGTCCGGTGTAAGCTTATATTTCAGCAGGGCCATCCTGTATCCTTCAGCATGGAGATTTTTAAGATCCTTTAAATGAGCCGAATCGGTTTTGACTTCGTCCCCGACCGATTCGAGCATATAGAAGTCGGGGGAGGGTTCGGCTTCCGGATAGAACCACCCCCTTCTTCCCCCGTCCACGCCAATGATCGTAGTTACGCCTTTACAGAGAAATGCATTGGCATAAAACTGGTTGTTCAATACGGCAAACCCGTCAATTAATCCGGGTATGATAAATTTCCCCTCCGCCTCAATCACCCGTGCATGCCCGGGGACCGGCATTCCGGTACGAAACTCCCCGAAATCAACTATTTCATTCTCCTTTATGACCAAATAGCCCCGGGGGATATCGTAATATGCTCCTGTTTCGTCCTGCAGATTCAGGAGGGTTGCCCCCTTAATAAATACCAGTTCCTGTTTTTCGGGATGCCTGTTTATACAGGAAGAAAGAAGTAGTGTCAAAAAGAGGACCGGGAAAAGATGTTTCATAAAGACGAATATAATAATGATTCCCTTTGGCAAATATCATTTCTGATGTGAATTTTATCGTAACCACCGGAACCTCCTATGGAGATATTGACAGCGGGGAGGGCTATAAGTTCTATGTCAGTGCGCTGAAGCTGGATCCCGAATTCTTTGTACACACCGGTGATATTGTATATTATGACTATGCAGCAAAAACGGCCGGATTAGCACGCTGGCACTGGGACAGAATGTACAGCTTACCCAATCAGATTGAATTTCACAGGCAGGTTGCCACTTATTTCTTGAAAGACGACCACGATACATGGATGGATGGTTTAAATCTACGGTGGAAAGATCGGATGCCACTTTCAGGATATTGATCAGTCCGACGCCCATAGTCGGACCCGACAGGGTGACAAAAAATGACAACCATGCCAATG
>JANTFK010000252.1 GCA_024763595.1 Bacteroidales bacterium
TGTTGTTTATTTGTTTTGTCACCTTTAAATTGCACATTAACAGTATGTTAAGCAAGACATTCTCTTATTTTTTATTAACAAATCGCTCAACTTAGGTGATAGAAGCTCAGCAAAAAACAAACAAGATCCTGGAAATAGTGCTGGTAGTACTGATGTCCTTCCTGGTCATCGATGTACTCTGGCAGGTATTCAGCCGGTACCTGTTCTCATCACCCAGCTCTTTCACAGATGAACTGGCCGGTTTTCTCCTGATATGGGTGGGTGTACTGGGAGCCGCCTATGTGGATGGCCGGAAAGAACACCTGGCCATCGATATACTGCTGCAGCGCTCATCTCCGGACAGAAGACGCAGATTGCAGTTTCTCATTGATATGCTCATTTCTCTTTTCGCACTTTTGGTGATGGTGCTGGGCGGATCCGTTCTGGTATACACACGGTTTTTCCTGGATGTCAAATCCGCAGCATTACAGCTCCCCCTTGGCTATGTCTATATTGTCCTGCCGCTGAGCGGCCTGATCATTATATATTACGAGACAGTGCACATCCTTCAATTAATCAAATCCAAATAGCCAATGGAAGTCCTGGTCCTGGTACTCAGCTTTATCATCCTCCTCTTTATTGGCGTTCCCATTGCATTCAGCATCGGCATCGCGGGGATCCTGACCATGCTGATGAGCATTGATCCCACACCGGCATTTACAACATTTGCCCACCGCATGGCAACCGGCCTGGATAGTTTTGCACTGCTGGCCATACCTTTCTTTGTCCTTGCCGGTGGCATCATGAACAGCGGGGGGATTGCCCTGCGCCTGATTAATTTTGCCAGGGTACTGGTAGGCAAACTGCCTGCCGGACTGGCTATTGTAAATGTGATCGCCAACATGCTGTTCGGGGCCATATCGGGCTCAGCTGCTGCAGCGACATCGGCCATCGGCAGCATCATGGGGCCCGAGATGAAAAAGGAGGGTTATGCAGAGAATTACAGTGCCGCTGTTAACATCACTTCAGCCACAACGGGTCTAACCATCCCCCCCAGTAACATCCTGATCATCTATTCGCTGGCAAGCGGAGGGGCCTCTATCACTGCGCTCTTTCTTGCCGGCTACATCCCCGGTATCCTGACAGGTGTGGGTATTATGCTGGTGGCCATGGCCATGATGGTATTCAGGAACCGGGGTGTAAGCGGACTTATAAAATCACTGGGGATCGTCCTGCTGATCTCCCTGGCACTGCTGGCCGCGGGCACCGGGCTCAAGGCAGTACATGACCACGGATCCCCGGCCATCTTCAAAGGAATATTATATGGACTGCTGGGGCTGGTACTGGTTTATTCCATCTACAAATCTACCACCAACTGGAGCTTCTTTAAGTTTGCCTTCCGGAAGTTTATCGATGCCTTACCTTCCCTGCTGATGCTGGTCATCGTGATCGGGGGAATCGTAGCCGGATACTTTACCGCCACGGAAGCATCTGCGGTAGCAGTCCTGTATGCGCTTGTCCTGGCCCTGATTTACAAGGAGATCACCCTGAAGGATCTGCCTGCCATCATTCTCAGGTCGGTACGGACCACCTCCATCGTTCTGCTCCTGGTGGCCACCAGCATCGGCATGTCCTGGATCATGTCCTATGAGAATATTCCCCAGAATGTGAGTGCCGGACTGCTGAGCCTGAGCGACAACCCTGTGATTATTCTGCTGGTTATCAACTTTATTCTGTTATTTGTAGGCGTTTTCATGGATATGACCCCGGCTGTGCTGATCTTTACCCCCATATTCCTGCCCATTGTTTCGTCCCAACTGGGAATGGACCCCATTCATTTCGGCATTGTGATGGTGCTAAACCTGAGCGTTGGTTTGTGCACACCACCGGTAGGATCGGTGCTGTTCATCGGGTGCAGTGTGGCAAATCTGAAGATTGAGCAGGTTATCCGGCCACTGATACCCATGTTTGTTGTAATGATCATAGTACTGATGGTGGTCACCTATGTTCCTTCCCTCAGCCTGTGGCTTCCAAATCTGTTAATGAAGTAATCCATGTGCCGGGAAAGTGAGTCCTGAAAAGTGTTTTATCATTATATCACGGCCCTGATTTGATTTATTACTGTTAACTTTCAGCTTCAATTTTCAACTTTTATGTATTTATTGGGATATGACGTAGGAAGCTCCTCTGTAAAAGCAAACCTGATAGACGCTGAAACAGGGCAGTCGGTGGCTTCGGCATTTCATCCAAAAAAGGAGATGAAGATATATGCTCCGCAGGCGGACTGGGCGGAGCAGGATCCCGAACTATGGTGGTCCAATCTGATCCTGGTGACCAATGATCTGCTGCAATCGGCCGAAATAGAACCCTCCTCCATCAAAGCCATCGGTATCGCCTACCAGATGCATGGCCTGGTGCTGGTGGACAGGGATCATCAATTGCTGCGGTCGTCTATTATCTGGTGTGACTCCAGGGCTGTTTCCCATGGAGAGCATGCCATGGAGACGCTTGGTGAGAAGCGTTGTCTTACGCACCTGCTGAACTCCCCGGGTAACTTCACCGCATCCAAGCTCAGTTGGGTTATCACGAACCAGCCTGAGATTTATGAAAAGACCTATAAGTTCATGCTACCGGGCGATTACATCGCCATGAAACTCACCGGGGAGATAAACACCACCATATCGGGCCTGTCGGAAGGTATCTTCTGGGATTTCCAGCAAAACAACCTGGCCGGTTTCCTGCTGGAGCACTTCGGGATCCACAGGCATCTGATACCCGATATCGTACCCACCTTTTCGGAACAGGGCCGGCTGTCGGCGGAAGCAGCCGGGGAACTTGGACTTGTACCGGGAATCCCGATCGCTTACCGTGCAGGCGACCAGCCCAACAATGCCTTTTCCCTGAATGTATTGAATCCGGGTGAGATCGCTGCTTCTGCAGGAACATCAGGTGTGGTATACGGGGTAAGTGATGAGATCACTTATGACCCCAAAAGCAGGGTCAATACATTTGCACATGTGAATCACAGTCCGGAACTGAACAGGCTGGGGGTTTTGCTCTGTATCAACGGCACCGGGATCCAGTATTCCTGGCTGAAACAACACCTGTCAAAACGGGAGATGAACTATCCGGCCCTCAATGACCTGGCCCTGGAAGCACCCATCGGTTCCCGGGACCTGGTAATGCTTCCTTTCGGGAACGGAGCGGAACGCATGCTGGGGAACGCCAATATCGGGGCAATGATTAAAAATATCAACTTCAACATCCATACAGAAGCTCATCTTGCCCGCGCGGCACAGGAAGGGGTGGCTTTTTCCATGCATTACGGCATGGAGATTTTGAAAGAAACCGGAATTTTTCCCAAAGTGATCAGGGCCGGCCTGTCCAATATGTTCCTGAGCCCCGTCTTCCGGGACACACTGGCAACCATTTCAGGAGCCACCATTGAACTCTATGACACCGACGGCGCCGCGGGCGCAGCCAATGGTGCCGGTATAGGGTCCGGTACATATGGTTCGTTCGAGGAAGCCTTTGGCAACCTCCATAAAATGATGGTGATAGAACCCCTCGGGAAAGAGCAGGATCAATATGCAGCAGCCTTTGAGAAATGGCAGGAAGTACTGGGAAAGTGCCTTTTTCGCAACTAATTACAGACGTTTTAACCAATCATTCGTAATCATGGATTATATCACAGGTGATCAGGAGTATTTCCGGGGAATTGGAAAAATCAGGTATGAAGGCAGGGATTCGGATAATCCGCTGGCCTTTAAATATTATGACCCGGATAAACTAATAGCCGGTAAACCGATGAAGGAGCATATGCGCTTTGCCATTGCGTACTGGCACACCTTCTGCGGAACCGGTGGAGACCCGTTCGGTCCGGGCACAAAACGCTTTCCGTGGGACACCGGTGCCAGTGCCATTGAAAAAGCCAGGAATAAAATGGATGCAGCTTTTGAATTTATCACCAAGATCGGGGCACCCTACTACTGCTTCCACGACACCGATATCGTATCCGAAGGAAGTTCCATCGATGAATATGAGTCCAATATGCAAACCATGGTCGAATATGCCGGACAGAAGCAGAAAGCTTCAGGCGTAAAACTGCTGTGGGGGACAGCCAACCTCTTTTCCAATTCCAGGTATATGAATGGTGCCGCCACCAATCCCGATTTCCATGTATTGCCCTGGGTAGCGACACAGGTAAAACATGCCCTGGATGCCACCATCGAACTGGGTGGCGAAAACTATGTATTCTGGGGTGGACGGGAAGGATATATGTCGCTGCTAAACACCAACATGAAGCGTGAGCAGGAACACCTGGCCCAGTTCCTGCACATAGCCAAAGAGTATGCCCGGGACAGGGGTTTTACAGGTCCCTTTCTGATAGAACCCAAACCCATGGAACCCACCAAGCATCAATATGATTATGATACGGCCACGGTGATTGGCTTCCTCAACAAATACGGGCTGGAGGGAGATTTTAAAATGAACATTGAGGCGAACCACGCAACACTTGCGGGACACACATTCCAGCACGAGATGCAGGTGGCAGTGGATCATGATCTCTTCTGTTCCGTCGATGCCAACCGTGGCGATTACCAGAATGGCTGGGATACGGACCAGTTCCCCATCAACCTGTATGAACTGGTTGAAGCGATGCTGGTGATCGTTGAGGGTGGCGGATTTACCACCGGGGGCATCAATTTTGATGCAAAGACCCGCAGAAACAGCACAGACCTGGAGGATATCTTTATTGCGCACATTGCAGGCATGGATGCTTTTGCCCGCGCCTTCGGGATCGCACTGGAGATACTGGAACATTCAGCCTACAGGAAGATGAAGCGGGAGCGGTATGCCTCCTTTGACAGCGTGGCCGGTGCCATGTTTGAAAACGGGGAGTTATCGCTGGAAGAGCTGGCTGCACTGGCCAGGGTAAACGGTGAGCCTTCCATGCTGTCGGGCAAACAGGAGCTTTACGAATCGATCATCAACCAGTATATTCAATAGGACCCATGTCCGGACAACCAGCATCCCGTTCCATTCCACCGGTAATTATCTTCCTGACACTCATAGCCACCCTGGGAGGGCTCCTTTTCGGATATGATACAGCAGTAATAAACGGGGCAACGGAAGCGTTGCGGCAGTTTTTTATTACCCCCCTGGAAAGGAACCCGGTTGAGGCTACCGCAACCATCATACAATTCAAAGGGATCGTTTCTGTCTGCATTGCCATCATTGCTGCACTGATCTCAAGCTTTCTGATCCGGATCTTTGGCAGGAAAAGCGGGGTCCTCTATAGCGGTTTGCTCTGGATAACCGCTGTCGTACTGTTCTATTTCTTCTTTATCAGAGGTGAGCATGTATTAACAGAATCACTGGGAAACTCCATCAAAGGTTTCACCATCTCCAGTGCACTGGTGGGATGTATCATCGGGGGTTCCGTGGGAGGGTATATCAGTCAAAATATGGGAAGAAAACGGGGACTCATTCTGGCTGCGACACTTTTTTTAATCTCCGCCCTGGGATCTGCACTTCCCGAAAAATTCAATGTACTGGGCCTCTCCACCATTAGTTCATTTATTTTTTACCGGATTGTTGGGGGAATGGGTGTGGGACTGGCTTCCATGCTCTCTCCCATGTATATAGCTGAAATTGCTCCTGCCGGGATCCGGGGCAAGCTTGTTTCATGGAACCAGTTTGCCATTATATTTGGCATGGTCGTTGTCTTTTTTGTCAACTACTTCA
>JANTFK010000253.1 GCA_024763595.1 Bacteroidales bacterium
TTTTGAGGTTGAAAACTATCTCCAAAATGTTGACTGCATTCCATTTTTGAGAATTAAAAGCATTGATGTCTATTGTTATAGGTAGCAACTTGAGTTATTTATAATAAACAGCCGTGAATTTGCAGACTTCATAGCAGATACCACATCCGATACACTTCTCCTGAACAATGAAATAAGGGTGTTGTGCAGTTCCGATAATGGCTTCAGACGGACATTTTCTGGCACAGATTGAACACCCCGTACACAACTCCACATCTATAAACCAGCTTCTCAGTTCGGTACAGACACCGGCGTGGCATTTTCGGTCAAAAATGTGCTCCTCATACTCATCCCGGAAGTATTTCAATGAATTCATGACCGGGTTGGGAGCATTCTGGCCAAGCCCGCACAATGAAGTCTCTTTCATGACTTCAGCCAGGGTTTCAAACCGTTTGATCCCTTTAAAGCGTTCCAGGGTTGTGTGATCCTCCTCACCGGGGTATTTACTGGTGATACTGGCCAGGATCTCAGCCATTCTGCGCGTTCCTTCCCTGCAGGGAATACATTTCCCACAACTTTGCTTATCCACATAGTCCAGGAAGTACCGTATCATGTTTACCACGCAGGTTTTATCATCCATCACCAGTATGCCGCCGGATCCCATCACCAGCTCTTTTGCTTTCAGATCTTCATAGGTAACGGGTATGTTGATCAGCTTAGCGGGAACAGTACAACCTGCCGGGCCTCCCACATGGAGTGCCTTCAATTGCCTGCCCGGAATGACGCCTCCCATAATGTCGTTGATAATGACATCAAAAGAGGTTCCCATGGGCACTTCAACCACTCCCGTCAGAGACACCCTGCCCGAAACACTGAAGATCTTGGTGCCCGGGCATGCTCCAGTGCCCACCTTTTTAAACCAATCCGCTCCGTTTCTTACAATTCCCGGAAGATTGGCCAGGGTCTCCACGTTATTCACAACCGTGGGCTTTCCCAGGTAACCTGATGCAGCAGGATAGGGGGGTTTGGAAGAAGGCATGCCTCTTCTTCCCTCCAGGCTGGCAATAAGTGCCGTTTCCTCCCCGCATACAAAAGCTCCCGGACCCTTTCGCAGGGAGATCTGAAGATTGTAGCCGCTCGCGGCAATATTGTTCCCCAGCAGGCTCATTTCCCTTAATTGCCGGATTGCATTGTCCAGGCGCCTGATGGCACACCTGTACTCACTCCTGATATATATGTAGGCCCTGTTACACCCGATGGCATACGCTGCAATGGAGATTCCTTCCAACAGTTGGAAAGGATTGCCTTCCATGAGCGTCCGGTCCATAAAAGCTCCCGGGTCGCTCTCTTCTGCATTACAGATCAGGTACTTCTGATCAGAAGGTGTGTCAAAAGCCACCCTCCACTTCAGACCGGTGGGGAAGCCTCCACCGGACCTTCCCCGCAGGCCACTATCAATAACCAGATCACACACTTCACTGAATGTATAATGACGAATGACCTTTAGAAACGCTTTGTATCCTCCTCTGGCTATATACGCTCCCAGCGAAAAAGGATCAATGATCCCGCAGGGTCCCATAACCATGCGATTCTGCAGGTTGAAAAACGGGATCTCATCAAGGAAGTGAACGTCGGACCATGATTCAAGTGCATCATTCCTCAGCTGACCAATCACCATCTTCCCGGGGATCACATGATGAAAGAGATCATCCAGTAAAGCAGGCACCTTTTCTGCTGTAACCCTGCTGAAAAAAACCCTGGTTCTGCCGGGAAGCTGAACAGAAACCACCGGTTCTTCTGAGGAAAGGCCGATACTTCCCGTTTCGCAGAGGTCAATCCGGATGGAACGTTCAGCTACATATTGTTCAATGGCTTCCCTGGTACGGTCCGAACCTGCTACCAGGGAAGATGTGGAGCTATCGACCATCACCAGGGGGATCTTCAGGCGCAAGCGATTAAGCTGGGCCATGATTTCCTGCTCACTTTCAGAAAACCCTTCCGCCTCACCCTGGGCCATTTTTATGAGTAGTGCTTTATCTGCCTGCATCCTCCTGGTATTGTTTAATAATCTCCCGCACTTCCTTAACGGTGAGCCCTGCGTAATTGGTTCCATTAACAGATATCACAGGAGAATGTCCACATGCTCCAATACACGATTGCACCTCCAGACTAAATAATCCGTCTCTTGTTACATCACCGTCAGAGATTTCAAGCATTTTGGAGATTTCCGCCAGAAGTGCTCCTGCTCCTTCCAGGTGACAAGTTGTTCCGTTGCATAACACGATATGATATGCACCTCGTGGTGTAAATGAGAATTGATTATAAAAAGTAGCGAGTCCGTAAATTTTGCTGGTGGGTAGCGAAAAATGGCTGCCAATCCGGATAATGGCCTCTTCAGAAATAAAACCAAACTCATCCTGAACCGCCTGTAAAAGTGGTATTAAAGCATTCCGTTTGATCTGTGGAAAGCGATCCAGTATCTCCTCTAAACGTACTTTCATAATTGACTACCGGCAGAGCCGCTTTTCGATTAAATGTCAATTTTTCAGCCTGTTTTCACACTAATTTCACAGTGCATCTAAAGATATTGATTATGTTTGTTATTTAAAAAACAGTGTTTAATTTGAACACAATATAAATTAGGACCGGCCTGAACCTAATTTATTACCTTTGGTAGAGGAGGTTTGCATGGCACTATTGAAAAAAGAGATTCGGATTTGCATGGGAAGCTCCTGTTTCAGCCGGGGGAACAAGAAAACACTGCAAATAATACAACAATACCTGAAGGAGCACCATAAAGAGCATGAAATAATCCTGAAAGGGAACCATTGTTTCGGCAATTGCAGCGAGGGCCCCATTCTGAAGATCGGTGAGCGGGTGTATGAACATATGAACATGGACAGAAGCCTGGAAATCCTTGAGAAGGAATTTGGAGACCTGTAAAATGAACCTTATGGAACCCCTGTTAAAGATCGATCACGATACATGTACGGCATGTTATGCCTGTGTCAGGGCCTGTCCGGTCAAGGCACTGCGGGTACAAACAGAGCAGCTGAAGCCCGTAATCATGCCCGAGCGCTGTATCGGTTGCGGAAGCTGTACAACGGTCTGCGGCCCGGAATCAATCAGGGTAAAGGATTCCCGTGCTGAACTCAAAAAATTGCTCCAGCAGCCAGTGAAGGTGGCAGCCCTGCTTGATCCTTCCATTGCCGGTGAGTTTTCCGATATTACAGATTACCGGAAATTTGTACAGATGCTGCGTACACTCGGATTTGATTATGTCCATGAAGTGGCATTCGGGGCGGACCTGGTTGCAAGGGCCTACAAAGCACTGTTTACTGAAAGCCGGGGGAAATACTATATTATGTCCATTGACCCTGTCACTGTAGCATATGTTGAAAAGTACAAACCGGGGCTGGTTCCCAACCTGGCTCCTGTTCTTCCGCCGGTTGCAGCAACAGCAAAAGTGGTCAGGATGATAGCCGGAGAAGAGGTGGTCATGGTGCATATCACTCCCCTGATCGCAGGCAAAGCGGAAATATTTCGTTTTTCGGAGGATAGCCGGATCGAACTGGCCATCACTTTTATTGAGCTGAGGGAACTTTTTGCTGAAGCAAACATTCATGAAACGGACCTGGAATACAGCGATTTTGATGAACCCCTGGGACACAGGGGCTCGTTCTTCCCGGTGGCCAACGGGATCCTTCAGGCTGCCGGTATAGAAGAGGCCCTGGACAAAACGAAGGTAGTTACAGTAGCTGGCAGAGGAATCATGGATGCCCTGAACGAATTTGAAAAAAACATCAATGACATTCGGAGCCATTTTAATCTCTATTACAAGGAATTTCTTATGGGAAGGGGTACGAGCCCGGGAGGAATGCACATCCTGCGGCGAAGTCAGCTTATTCAATATGTAAACAAGCGGTTGAAAACCCTGGATAAGGAGCGCTGGAACCAACATATGAGCCGGTTCGCTGATCTGAATCTGACCACACAGTTCCGGGCAGACGACCAGTCTCTCCCGGCACCTTCCGCAAGCAGCCTGAACAGAATACTGAAAGAACTTGATCAGCTCGGATCAACGGAAATCGGTTGCGGTGCCTGTGGTTATGGCAGTTGTAAAGATTTCGCAGTGGCGATTCTACAGGGCCTGGCCGTGCCGGAAATGTGTTATACCTATGCATCAAAAAACCGGCAGAATCATATTCAGTCCCTGAAGGTCACCAATGAAAAACTGGCACTGGCCCAGGAAGCATTAAAGAAATCGGAACAGCTGGCACAGAAAGAGAAAGAAGCGGCCAGGGAAGCCTCCGAGATTGTACGCCGTATGCTGCATAAGCTGCCTTCCATGGTGGTGATCTGTGACATGAACCTGAAGATCATTCAGACCAACGATGGTTTTATCGAGATGCTGGGAGAAGACGCCAGAGAAATCAATGAAGTGATACCCGGCCTGACGGGCGCGGACCTGAAGACATTGCTCCCCTACAATTTCTATAATCTGTTCACCTATGTGCTGACGCACAATGAATCCATTACAAACAGGGATATCCGGCACGAAGGGAAACTCCTGAACGTCAGTGTATTTGTCATTGAGAAAGGAAAGATTGCCGGAGCCGTCATCCGGGATATGTCTGCTCCCGAGGTCCAGAAAGAGGAGGTAGTCAAGCGTCTCACAGAAGTCATTGATAAAAACCTGAGCCTGGTTCAGCAGATCGGTTTTATCATGGGGGAAGGAGCAGCAGAAACTGAACGCATGTTAAATTCAATCATTGAAACCTATAAACTGAGACAGGACCTGAAAGATCAATGAGCGGTAAGTTTTTTATAGAGGTAGCCTGTGATCAGCGAAATTACGGCAATGAAAGAATCTGCGGGGATGTATTTATCAGCAGAAAGGTAAAAGGTGAGGAGCGCACCGTTGCCATTCTTTCCGATGGGATGGGTCACGGCGTAAAAGCCAATATCCTTGCTACGCTTACCGCTACCATGGCATTGAATTTTACCATTGAACACAAATCGGTGGAGAAGATCGCCGAGATCGTGATGAAGACCCTGCCGGTGTGCAGCGAAAGGCACATGAGTTATGCCACGTTTACCATCGTAGATATAGAACATGACGGAATTACAACTATCCTGGAATATGATAATCCGCAGACCATCATTTTGCGTGACAACAGACCCTTTGACCCGGGTTGGAGCTGCCTGGTCCTGAAGGGTGAAAAAAATACAGGAAAAGAGATCCTCTCATGCCAGTTTCATCCCAGAAAGGAGGATCGTATTATTTTCGGAACTGACGGAATTACCCAGTCGGGTCTCGGAACAGATAAATATCCCCTGGGATGGGGAAGGGACCATATGCAGGAGTATGCCATCAAACTGTTAAAGAACAGCCCCAAGATCTCGGCAACCAAGCTTGCTTCAAAAATGGTAAACATCGCCCACAGCCATGATGATTATCATTCCAGGGATGACACCAGTTGTGCCACTATCTATTTTCGTAACCCCAGAAAACTGTTAATTGTTACCGGCCCGCCTTACGAGGAAGAAAACGACAGGGAACTGGGTAAGGCCTTCAGAGCGTTCAAAGGAAAAAAAATCATATGTGGTGCAACCACAGCCGATATTATTGCCCGGGAGCTGGGTGTTGAAATCGAAGACAGCCTGGTTTTTGACGATCCTGATTTACCTCCTGTTTCCCATATGGAGGGTGCGGACCTGGTAACTGAAGGGATCCTCACCAT
>JANTFK010000254.1 GCA_024763595.1 Bacteroidales bacterium
CCTTTGCCTGTGATTTTTGCGAAATCCCCTGGCTTTTGGGACACCAGGTCAGGATGAAGAATCCTGACCAGGTAATCAGGGAACTAGAGACACTCTATGTACTGAATTGGCGGGGAAGTGTATCCATCGTAGATGACAATTTCATAGGCAATAAAAAGATTGTCAAAAACGATATACTCCCGGCTATCCAGAAATGGATGCACGACCATAATTACCCGTTTATATTCAACATCCAGACCTCCGTCAATCTGGCTGATGACGATACACTGTTGTCAGATTTGATCAGGGCCGGGATATACTCAACATTCATCGGTATTGAATCGCCGTCCTCAGATGCTTTACAAGAGTGTAATAAGGTTCAAAACAGCAACCGGGATTTGTTGCAGGATGTCATACACATACAGCAGGCCGGTATGTTTATCTCAGGTGGATTTATTCTCGGATTTGACAGTGATACCCCGGAAGTGTTTCAACATCATATAGATTTTATTCAACAAAGTGGGATGGTATGGGCCATGGTAAGCCTGTTAAACGCGCCAAAAAATACGAGGCTTTACGCACAGCTGGCATCTGCCAACAGACTGACAACCCGGGTCACCGGTAATAATACTGATTCTACCATGAACTTTATACCCATCATGCAGGAAGAACAATTGTTACATGGATACCACGCTATTATTCAAAATATTTATGAGATAAAACCCTATTATCAAAGAATACGAAAAAGCCTGATGCATGTGGGGCCGGTAAACAGAAAAATTTTAAGAATCGACCGCTATTGCATCCGGGCCTTTATCAAATCGGTCCTGATCATTGGTATCTGAAACAAAGGACGTACGGCCTATTGGCAATTATTATGCTGGACACTCTTTCACCGCCCTGCCCTCCTTCTATATACAATTATGTACATCATTTGCGGTTATCATTTCAGAAAGGTATATACGACTGGCCAGGAGGAGGTGAGGGTCAGGGCGTCCTGAAAGCATACAGGTGCTTATTTGTTCTGATATAAAGCACATTATCCACAGCAACCGGTGAGGCTCCGATCTTCTCCCGTAGCCTGTTCCGGGCAAGGATATGGAAGTCATCTCCACTTAAAACAGTTACGGTTCCGTTAAAGGAACATAAATAGACCCGGTTCCCGGCAAGCATGGGCGACGCAAAATACCCTCCTGCAGCACCGATCCTCTCATGGAGAACAACCTTACCGGATGCGCGGTCGATAATGGTCATAATCCCACCGTTCTTGATAAACATTACATTTTTTCCAACAACCAGTGGGGAAGGTGTTTCGGGAGTATCTTTGTTTATTTTCCACCTGATATCCGTAACAGGCCGCTCCCCCGAACCCTCCAGGGAAACAGCCTGCATACCATGTTCCTTGAAATAGGAAGCAAGGAAATCGAGCATTGCGTTCCACTCCTGTTCTTCCATGACCTTGTCCTTATTGACATCAAATTTTCCCGCAAAACCCTTGAGCCCGGCCGAAGCCCACTTTGCATCCTGGTTTTCCGGTCTTTGCGTAAACTTCAGATCCTCACTTATCTCATCCATTACGATTTTCCCGTCACCATTCCTATCATAATCTTTTAATAACTCGTTATAAGGGATCAATGTTCCCCTGGTACTCGCCTCACCCCCGTTTATCCATGTATTAATATACATCATATTCCCAGCAAGCACAGGGGTTGTAACACCGGTTGATGCCACCATCAACCACCATTGCACTTCTCCGTCCGATATATTAACAGAAACCAGGCGATCGCTGAAGTGCAGAATCATCGTTTCCTTATATATCACAGGAGTAGCGGTTGTCCACATGGCCCCCCATCCTTTGTCGGCTGCCCTGATGCTCCACCTGAGATCTCCTGTAACACTGTTTAACGCTACAATTCTCGGATCCTGCTCTGAGTTAATAATAAGAATAACCATGCTATCAACAATCACCGGTGAGGAGGCTCCTCCGTTAAAATATTGTGAAATGAGTTCATGGGGATGTTCCCATTCCCTTTTCCCGTCCAGATCGTATGCAATCATACCGTATACCGGGAATGAAGCAAAAATCCTGTGACCATCACTGGCTACAGTAGCATCCGCAAACGTGTACATCGGATGTTTTTCATAATAACCCCGTGGTATAACCGGATCTTTCCAGAGAATCTCCCCGTTTACCCTGTCGATAGCCAGGGTATAGAGCAGGCTGTCCCTGTCATCAAATCCGGTCAGGAATATCCTGTTATTCACAATGCAAGGAGAGGACCAACCCCGAATCATCTCAGCCTTCCACAGGAGATTGCTATCTGCATTAAAATGAACAGGGGGATTTGCATTTGCAGGAGCAATACCGGCAGAATTCTGGCCTCTGAACTGCATCCAGTACATCGACCCGGACGTGACCCCGTCGCTTCCTCTCTCTCCATGATCACATGAGGCTACACTTAATATTAATATAAGTAGTCCCACTGAAAACATACGGGCAGCATTCAATGAGGTGCTCATATTGAACCAAATCTTTTCCCTTTTCCTGTTCATACGGCTGGTGGATTAAATAACTGGTTGATCATACGGCTGGCGACTTTGATAACCGTTCTAAATATACGTTTAAGATACATGTTTTAAATATTGCCAGAGCGTAAAGGAAGAAAAATCAGGGCAAAAAAAAGACCGGAAGCATTGCCGGCCTTTCTTATCTGGCTCCCCAGGTAGGACTTGAACCTACGACCTACGGATTAACAGTCCGCCGCTCTAACCAACTGAGCTACTGAGGAATTTTCCAGTTATTTTAACTGTACCCAAATGAGCGACGCAAAAATAGCAGCTTTTCATCAATTAAACAATATATTTTGCAAAAACCTTTCCGTGTGAAATACGTTAAAGTATAAGCGATTCTGAATAAAATTATTTGCACCAAAAGCGTTAATAATGGCAAAAGTACTTGGAATGGGGAATGCCCTGGTGGATATCATCACAAGGATACCTGACGATAAAACCCTGGAGGAATTTGGGTTACCCAAAGGCAGTATGACCCTGGTGGACCTGGATACTTCCAATTATATCCATGCGGAGACCACAGGAATGGGTAAATCAAAGGCTTCGGGAGGTTCCGCGGCCAATACCATTCACGGGCTGGCTCATTTAGGGATAGAAACCGGTTTTGTAGGAACCGTAGGTGACGATGACATGGGCAGGTTTTTTAAAAAAGATATGCAGGTCAATCATATAACCCCCATTCTTTTCCGTACCCTGCATGAAACAGGCAGGTCCATGGCACTGATCTCAGCAGATTCTGAAAGAACATTTGCCACATACCTTGGAGCGGCAGTCGATCTTTCAGAAGACGACATTACTTATGATATTTTTGAGGAGTATGACTACTTCTATATTGAAGGGTACCTTGTCCAGAACAGGGTCATGTTCGAAAAGGCCATGCGGCTGGCTTCCCAGGCAGGTCTTACCGTATGCCTGGACCTGGCGAGTTACAATGTTGTTGAAGAGAACAGAGAATTCTTTCTGGAGTTGATATCCGGCTATGTAGACATACTCTTTGCCAACGAAGAAGAGATCAAGGCATTAACCGGAAAGTTGCCTGAAGAGGGAGCCATGGATGTAAAAGAGCTGGTCCGGATTGCAGTAATTAAACTGGGAGGAGAGGGTTCATTGTGTTTAAATAGGGATGAAGTTGTACGTATTGGCGTCAGGCCGTCCAATCCGGTAGATACAACCGGTGCCGGAGATCTCTATGCTGCGGGATTTATTTATGGACACCTGCATGGATTGAGCCTGGATAGCAGTGGTAAAATAGGATCCATACTGGCAGGAAGGGTCATTGAACAGGTCGGAGCCAAGATGAATGAGTCCCAGTGGGAGATTCTCAGAAGGGAGTTGCATGCCCTGGAAAGCTAAAAGACGGTTTGTAGTGTCACCAGGTATCCCCCGTATTTCCGTATATTGATTACCCTGTCCCCGCTAAACAGCAGGTACTGGCCTTTTATCCCGGTCAGTAAACCCGATATCTCAGGCTCCTTATCCGGATTCAGACTTTTTATCTTCCCGGGATATTCATTTACAGGATAGACCATTTTTTGCACCCTGTTGTTAGCGGTCACATAAGGCATTAGCGCTTCCGGTATCAGTTTGACCATTTGCTGCTTCTCTTTTACCAGGTCTACCTTCGAGGGATCGGGGCCGTAAAGCATTTTTCTCCAGTTTGTTTTATCGGCCATATGGTTCTTCATAGCCACCTCCAACTGCCCGGCCATATATCTGTTGGGCGTCCTGGCAAGCTCAATGGCCAGAAGCGCGCCCTGATCGATCCACCGGGTAGGCACCTGCGATTGCCGGGTCACCCCCACTTTAATACCACTGGTATATGCAATATAGACCACATGTTCTGTCAGGCAATGTGTTGCGGCATACTCAAGGTCCCTGGCCACGCCCTCCTGGGCCCTGCACAATTCAGGTCTTAATACACACTCCTCCGTTTCAGGTGCCTTGATAAAACAGGGATAGCAATAGCCCTGGGCAAAGGACTTTTTTATCTTCCTGCCACACTTTATGCAGTTGATAACACCCCTGAAATGCAACCTCACAGGTGTTCCGATAAGGGGATTCATCTCCACTTTCTGATCGCCAATTGGTAACCGGTACCGGATCACTTCTTCATATGAAGATTCCATTTTCCGGATATTTCCCGTCCACTCCATGCCAGGTAAGATATGAAATTCTGAAATTCTTTTTGAAAAAATCACTACCATGTATTGCATGGTATTATTATTTTTATATATCTTTGTATTAAAATATTGCTTGCATCGGCATATATCATGGAAAACATAGTATTATATCTAATGCAAGGAACATCTACATCTGATATACATCTTATTGCAAACCAACGCTTTAAAAATAGAGATCAATGAATATAGAAAATGCCAAAGCACAGATGCGAAAAGGTATCCTGGAATATTGTATCTTATCTATTCTAGCTAAAAAGGACCTGTATACCACAGATATCATCAACGCCTTGAAGGAAAACGACCTGATCGTTGTGGAAGGTACCCTCTACCCTTTACTGACCAGGCAAAAGAATGCCGGTCTGCTCAACTACAGGTGGGAGGAGAGCAACCAGGGGCCGCCACGTAAATACTATTCCCTGACAGAGATTGGCAAGGCCTACCTGAAAGAACTGGATGCTTCCTGGAACTCCCTGATTAACTCGGTAAATTCAATAAAGAATTATCAATAAAGCCATATTACCATGAAGAAAGCAATTAAAATCAACTTAAGCGGAATCATCTTCCACATTGATGATGATGCTTATGAAAAACTGAAAGCATACCTGGATACCATCGGCAGGTATTTCTCCAACAAACAGGAGAGTAAGGAGATCATTGATGATATTGAGGCCAGGATTGCTGAGCTGTTCCAGGAAAGGATCAGCGACGTAAACCAGGTGATTACCCTGGAGATTGTAAATGAGGTGATCGCCATTATGGGGAACCCGGAAGATATTGCAGACTCCGGAGAGGAAGCAGATGATTCACGCACTTATTATCAATCGTACACTTCCGGCAAAAGACTTTACCGCGATCCGGAGAACTCTGTGATCAGCGGGGTCTGCGGAGGGCTGGCAGCCTATTTTAATGTGGATCCGGTGATCTTCAGGCTTCTTTTTGTAATCTTTTTCTTTGCCGGCGGCGCCTCGAT
>JANTFK010000255.1 GCA_024763595.1 Bacteroidales bacterium
CAGACTTTAAAAATATGGAGCCTGATCACCAAAGTAAAGAAAAATCGAACTTATTGTATGAAACGGAGATTATCGGCTGTGAACCCCGTGCAATTCCGGATAAACCAGATTTAACCCGAGAAGTTGGATTCGAGCAGCCTGATTTTCTGGGCGGGTATTTTTATGAAACAGGTATCCCCCGGGTACTCCAGCACACAGTTACAGCTTTTGCGATCAACCCTTGAAAGAAATTTCAGATTCAAAAGGTAGGATCGACTGGCCCTGAAAAAATTATTACTGTTTAAAAGTCCTTCAATAGTTCCCAGGTTCTGCGTTGTTGTTTCACGATTACCATTTATCAGAAGAATATGGGTATAATTCCCGTCGGCCTGACAAAATACAACATCCTGCGGATTAATCAGCAGATATCCCGAGCGGGTGTTCAGCTTGACCTTATCGGTAACCGATTCCTTTAAAGATTCGAGCAACAGGTTCAGGTCCTCTTTCCCAGTCTGCTTTTCCAGCGAACGGAAACGCTCAATGGCACGGTCCAGTTCCTCCTGCCGAACCGGTTTCAGAATATAGTCAAATACCGAATTACGGATAGCCTGGATGGCATAATGTTCATAGGCTGTAACAAATATGATTCCGGGTCCGAGCCCCAAACCCTGGACCTGTTCGATAAAATGAAATCCATCTTTTTCCGGCATCTGGATATCCAGAAATACCAGCCGGGGATTTTCCTTTTTCAGAATCCTGAGCGCTTCATCAACATGACCGGCCAGGCCGACCACAGCAATATGTGGCCTGCTTTCAAGCATATACTTGAGTAGCTCCCTGGCCTCAGGTTCATCATCGACAATCAGGATTTTTAACAAATCTTCCATGGGACCGTCATAACTTCTCTTCGGAGTGCAAGTTATAAAAATCCCGGAAGGACAAAAACAGAACCGGATCTTCCTATTTCAATTTTTTTTTTGTAATCTTCAATGTTTAAATGCTGCATCAGGCATGGTAAATACGCATCCTCACAGAAGAACAGCTAATTTCGGTACCCTGCCGGTGTTCATGACAACCATTTCAACCATCCTGGGTGCTATCCTGTTTCTAAGGTTTGGATATGCTGTTGGTCATCAAGGTTTTATTGGGGTGATCGGCATTATTTTCCTGGGGCATATGGTCACCATACCCACAGCCCTGGCAGTAGCAGAGATTGCCACGAACCAAAAAGTACAGGGAGGTGGTGCATATTACATCATCAGCAGGTCATTTGGACTGAATATTGGAGCAGCCATCGGTATTGCGCTCTATCTCAGTCAGGCCATCAGTGTGGCATTTTATGTCATCGCTTTTTCCGAGGCTTTTGATCCGCTGATACGGTTCCTGCATGTTACGATTCATACACCGCTGATCGATAAAAGATGGATCGGACTTGCCAGTATGAGTATACTGGCTGTAATGATCCTTTTTCACGGGGCCAATATTGGCATGAAAGCACTGTACATAGTTGTCACACTGTTGTTTACATCACTTCTTTTCTTTTTATTGGGAAAACCTGTTTCCAGCCCCCAGCCCCTTGTGCTGAATGCACAGATCCAACATCCGGATGAGTTTTTCTTTGTCTTTACCATTATCTTCCCGGCATTTACAGGACTTGTGGCAGGCCTGGGGTTATCAGGCGATTTACGGGATCCCAGCAAATCCATTCCCAGGGGGACCCTGTGGGCCACCCTGGCCGGTTTCATCATCTATTTGGTTGTGGCCTATAAGCTGGCGATAAGTGCTTCCCCTGAAGAGCTTGCTTCAGATCAGCTAATCATGAAGAAAATTGCACTCTGGGGCCCGATTATCCCCATCGGTCTCGCTGCTGCCTCTCTCTCATCCGCACTGGGGTCTATTATGGTGGCTCCACGTACCCTCCAGGCCATGGGTTACGATGCTGTGTTCCCGGGAACACGTATCAACGAATGGCTCTCAAAGGGTAAAAAGAAAGATAATGAACCCATCAATGCCGGGCTAATCAGTATCATCATCGGATTTGTCTTTGTTGCTTTTGGGGATATCGATTTTGTGGCACAGATCATCGCTATGTTTTTTATGGTCACCTATGGTACCATCTGTCTGATTTCACTTCTGGAACACTTTGCAGCAGATCCATCTTACCGTCCCACCTTTAAATCAAGATGGTATATCTCCCTGCTTGGGGCGGCCACCTCTTTCTGGCTCATGTTCAAAATGAATGCACCCTATGCACTGCTGTCACTGATTGTTATGGGAATCATCTACAGCATGGTAACCAGCTACAACAGGCAGGAAAAGGGTCTGGTAAATCTATTCAGGGGCGTGGTCTTCCAGGCCAGCAGGCAACTTCAGATACTGGCCCAGCGCGCCGACCGGGAAGACCTGGATGTCCACTGGAGACCATTCACCATTTGCGTTTCTCAGGATACTTTCACACGCCGAAGTGCTTTTGACATCCTCAGATGGATCTCCCTGAAATATGGATTTGGCACATATATTCATTATATCAAAGGGTTTCTGACAGAGGAGACCAACAGGGAGTCAAAGTCTGTGCTTCAAAAACTGATCCGCCTGGCGGCAGGTAGTAAAAACAGGGTCTATCTCGATACCATTATCAGTCCCTCCTACACCTCGGCCATCGCTCAGGTTATCCAGCTCTCCGGCATCTCCGGGAAAGGGAACAATATGATCCTTTTCGAGTTTTCGCAGGCTGACCCGGATGCCCTGAAAGAACCACTCAGCACCCATGACATCCTCTATGCTACAGGTTTTGACCTCTGTGTCCTCCGAACATCATATAAAGGTTTTGGTTATAAGAAACAGATAGATATCTGGATAACACCGGAGGACAATGATAATGCCAACCTGATGATCCTGCTGGGATATATCATCCTGGGACATCCCGAATGGAAAGAGGGTATGATTAAGATCTTTGCCATTTACCAGCCTGAAGAAGCCGACCGCAGAAAAGAGGAACTGCAGGAACTCATAAAAACGGGCAGGCTCCCGATTTCCATGTCCAATATCAGCATGATCAGTGGTGACGGTCAAAAGGGTACCCGGGAAATTATCACGGAACACTCGGTAGATGCAGACCTTACTGTTATCGGTTTCCGGCAAGAACAACTGATCACTGAAGGGTATAAGCTATATACAGGCTATGACCGGCTGGGGAATATCCTGTTTGTCAGTGCCAACAAGAAGAAAGAAATCAAGTAAATCAGTACCTTTGAAAAAAACTGAGATGCAAAAAATCGCTGTCTTTCCCGGATCTTTTGATCCATTCACAGTAGGTCATGAGAATATTGTACTGCGGGCCCTGGACCTGTTCGACAGGATCATTGTAGCCATCGGGATCCATTCAACCAAACAACCCCTGCTGAAAATCGAGGCCAGGGTGAAAATGGTGAACCGGGTCTTTGAATCTTATGACCAGGTCAGTGCTGATTCTTTTGAAGGACTCACCGTGGATTACTGCCGGAAGGTACATGCCACACATATGATCAGGGGAATCAGAACTTCGGCCGACTTTGAATATGAACGGGCCATTGCACAGATCAATAAAAAGATGCTCCCGGAAGTTGAATCGATCTTCCTGCTGACTACTCCTGAACACACACCGGTCAATTCAACCATTATCAGGGATATCATCCGGAACGGAGGCGATGCTTCCCAGTTTCTTCCCCGGGGACTTGATATTAAGGATTACCTCTGATGGACAGGGGTTGGATTGTATCGTTGCTGCTGATCTGTGCATGGGAGTTCACCTACGGACAATCTGTTTCCATAAGGGCCACGGATCCTGATTACAGCCATAAAACCATCCGGGTAACGGCTGCACGAAATCCTTTCATCACCGTTCCTGAATACACCAGCAGGGTAGTTTGCGGGGAGGGAGGAGAATTTGAATATGAGCTGGACCTGGACAGACCCGGGGTTGTGCAGTTGGAAACAGGCATTTACCAGGCGTACCTCTATCTGGAACCCGGATATCACTACGATATTCAGCTCCCTCCATACCGTGAAAAGACGCAGGAAGAGCTTATTTCACCTTTTTTTCAGCCGGTTGTGGTATCCATTTTCGTGCTGTCCCGTTACTCCATAACCGGTCAGCATGCTATGGAAGGGCCCGGAGATATAAATGAAGCTATGGCCAGGTTTGATTCGGTTTTTACTGCCGCCAACCAGGAGGTGATCAGGAACAGAAAACTGCAGAAGAACAGCGATCCGGATGCGCTGATCACGGGGATGGAAGCCATGTTTTCATCTGATACATCATCGTTCTTTGCTTACCACCGGAAATACAAATATGGTTTATTAAAGCTCAATGAAGGGAAAACAGGCCTGGAAGGCATCAGCCGGGAGTTCCTGGGACCGGTAGTACAGGAATGGCACCCCGGTTTTATGGAGCTTTTCAGGGCAATGTTCAGGGACTTTTTATTTTATTACGAAAGGACCCCGGAAGGTAAGGGGCTCGGTACCCTGATCAACCGCGGCCAGCCACTGGACTCCGTCCGGCAGATCATTTTGAGGCATCCTGCAGTTTGGAACGATACGCTGGCCGACATGATATTACTGCAGGAATTATCCTTCGTATTCTACAGGGGCGATTATCACAAGGAGGCGATCATCATGCTCCTGGATTCCATATCCGGCGATCCGGCCGCTCCCCGTATTGGTTTGTATGCATCCCAGGTAAAAAGGAAACTTTCGAGTCTGCTGGCCGGTCATCCGCCACCCGATTTCACCCTCCCGGACCTGGAAGGGAACCTGTATTCACTGGCAGATCTGACAGGCAAATACCTCTACCTCTTTTTCGGTACACCGAACCATTACGGTTGTATGATGGAATATCCCTTTCTTCAGTCCTTCCAGGAAAAACACGCAGCCTATCTCCGGGTAGTTACGGTGATGGTCTCCGACAACCGGGAAGAACTGAAATCTTTTATGGAACGGAACAAATATACCTGGAAAGTGCTGAAATATATAGATCCCGCCACACTGCTGGACGACTACATGGTTAAAAGTTATCCCACGGCATACCTGCTGGCACCCGATGGCACATTACTGCTTTCTCCTGCCGTACTGCCTTCCCATGGATTTGAACAGCAGTTTTTCCGCATTTTGCGTTCCAGGGGCGAGATATAATCAAAGCACCTCTCTCATATAAAGGACATCGAGGATGCTTTTATAGGTATTTGACCGGATGAAACCGGTTGAACCCGGTTGAACCCAACGATAATCGGTGATGCCTTCAGCCTCCTGCAGGACCGGATCCGATGTTCCCCGGTAGAGCATCTCAAACCAACGGGTCTTTTTCAGAATTCGCTCTCCTTTCAGGGGATAGGAATGATAGGTTGACAAAAGGGGATAGAGCGACACCAGACCATGCAATCCGGTCTCCTCCTCAACCTCCCTTAACGCTGCCTGCTCAAAATTCTCTCCTTTTTCCAGTTTTCCTTTGGGCAGGTCCCATCTTCCATTCCTCCTGATAGCCAGAAACTCACCGCTGGTATTAAAGACCAGCCCCCCCCCCGCATTGATCATGTTAAAACAGGCTTTGAAAGCTTCCTGCAACATCAACATGTCCTCATGAAAAATATATAAGTTTTTAATCTGCTCCAGTGAACTGTACAGATGAATCAGCGCTTTTAACTCCTGCAGGTTATTGAACCGGTAAAA
>JANTFK010000256.1 GCA_024763595.1 Bacteroidales bacterium
CTTCCCGAAGGAGACGTGAACAGAGCTTTGAAATCCTTTACATCATAGAGGGGGTTCTCATAGACCCTGTCGCTTTCAAGATTCAGTTCAAACCGGTCCCACACAGGTACCTCTCCGGTTCCGTAAGCAGTAAGACAAAGGGCAGGATAGAGCAATAACAGAAACAGGAACGTGCTTTTCATGGTTATGTTTTTCGATAAATTTACTAAAATTCAAACATTACGGGGTTGATTTCCCAAGTGGAATCAGGGTAAAGGAAAAGGCAAACTCTTCCGGGAATACACGGTAGGGATTCAGTACTGAATTGGCAGTACCCCCCACCCCGGTCACCCGGTGGTCAAGATTAAGTGTTACCAGGTTGTCATCCTTCAGCTGAAAGGAATAGCGTGCCCTGTCCAGGGTTTCCGTGGTATACGGCCATGCACTGAAATTAAAGCCGCCATCTCCGTGAACCATTAGCCCGTCCCCTTGGTGATCAGTCAGCCGCACCCACTGTACATCACACCTGTTTCCATAATCCTGGGGTATGATATAGGGTACAACATCCTCTTCAACCGTGGTGGTGTATCTTCCAATCCTTGCACCTGTTTTCCGGTCGGGATAGTTTTCATAGGGCCCCCTGCCAAACCACTCCATGTTCCAGTATGAACGGGGCAACTGCAGCTGCAATCCCACTTTGGGAATCCATTTGGTCAGGTTCCCCCGTGGCGATACCCGGGTGTTGATCGCTATTTCCCCGTTACTGCTGATAATATATTGATAATACACCTTGAAACCGGTCGTGTAATTCATGGCATAAAGTGAGGCTTCCACATTCACCTCTACCCGGTTTTCCCGGATGTTGCCGGTGAAAAGATCCAGCACCTGTTCCAGCCTGTCCAGTCCGATTGAGCGCCAGCCGTTGGCCGTCTCCCTACCCATACCTTCTGTCACATATCCGGTCTCTGTATGCCAGAAATTCCAGGAATCCAGGTCATTGGCCAGCGGAGCCCGCCACACATTGAGAAGCGGGCCCCGCCGGATCAGCTCCTTTCCATCGATCTTCACGGAGGTCAGCATTCCGGATGTTTTATCAAAGGTATAGACAAATCCATCCCCGTTAATGGTGAGAAGCTGACCCGTATCTGTTGTTCGAAGGCTCCCGGACGGAAGTGAATCTGTCTGCAGGCTCCCGGACGGAAACGGCCCTGTCTGCATGCTTCCCGATGGCAGCTCAAACTGGTCCCATGCAATTTCATGTCCGGCCCCGGCCCAGGGATAATCTCTGGTGGTTGTACAGGAGATCATCAGGTGGTACATCATGCCCGGTAAAGGTTTGGGATCGATGTAAGGAATGGTTACCCTGCCGGTTTTACCGGCCGGAAGTGCCAGTTGCAGTTCCCCTTCCTGCTCCACTTGCCCGTTGGCGGTTACCTCCCACCGGAATGCCAGCTCATCCAGGTTCCTGAAATGGTGACGGTTGGACACCTCAAATATTCCCTTCTCCAGGTCCACCGCCGAAAAACTTACCGGCTGGGGCGATTTTTTCAGTTGCCACAGCTCCGGTTGAATGGAGCGGTCGGGCCAGACCAGGCCGTAGGTCCGTCCGGGTATACCGGTAGAATAGTATTCACCCTCCTGTCTTACATCTTCAAAATCAAGCCATAACAGCGACATTGCCCGAAGTGTTTCCCGATCTTCCGCCACTTTATGAACCGGAATGACGGTATCAAAAATGCGTACTCCATCAATGGTGGCATGACACATGTATCCCCTGTGATTATCCCGTAATTCTGCACTTTTACCAATACTCACCGGGTAGGGAGCATTGATAATCCTCCCCCTGCAGGGTCTGCTGCCAATGATTTTCCCATCTACAAACAGCTCCATTTTCCGGCCGTCATACAGGGCAGCTACATGATGCCACCGCATCTCCCAGTTATCCGGCAACCCGGCCTCCAACACGGTTCTGCTCCCGGTATTGATGTAAAATGCCAGATGTTGCGCATCGGACTGAATGACCCCGAACTGGTAATCCCCCTTGGTCAGGAAAGCTGCATTTCCGTTATAAGCCTCAGGTTTGACCCGGAATGAAATGGTCAGGGACTCTCCGGTAATATCAAGAAGCGGGTCACGGGCCACCTCCATCCAGTCGTCATGACCACTGAGGTAAAGCGCCCTGCCATCCTCCCCCTCAACAAGTTTTGCCCGGTTCATCAGTGAACAGCAGAGATCCCCCGGTGATTCATCCCGGGTAAGGATCACCGGTACTTTAATAGCGGGACTTACCCAGTCCCAGATGGCACCGCCGGTAAGCCGGGGATAGCGATAGATCAGCTTCCAGTAATCATCCAGTGCTCCCAGGCTGTTACCGGTGGCAGCGATATACTCATCCATAAAGGAGGGCCTGGGATCATCCGATTTACCAAAAAGCTGTTCCAGCCCGAAAGGTTGCAGGTAGCGGGGCCCGACAATGTCTTCACAACGAATGGGGTTGGTAGCCGGATCATGATCCCTGTTTCCGCCATACATCCAGGCGGGACGGGACGGGTCGATCAGCTTACCTTCAGCGATCAATGCACAGATATTATCACCCGGACCACTCTCGTTCCCGGCGCTCCAGATCACCACGGATGGATGGTTCCGGTCCCTGTATACCATTTTTCGCATACGGTCCAGGTATTGTTCCTTCCACAGGGGATTGCCCGACAGCTCAATATAGGCATGGGCCTCGTCACCCGTTTCGTCCACCACATAGATCCCCAGTTCATCAGCCAGGTCCAGGTACTCCACATTTGGGGGATAGTGACTGGTACGAACACAGTTGATGTTAAACTGCTTCATCAGCTGAAGATCGTGCCGCATGGTCCCCGTATCCATGGCATGGCCGGTTAAAGGATGCATCATGTGGCTGTTTACACCATTGAATTTAACAGCGACACCATTCACATAAACAGCCTGATCCTTCACCTCCACCTCCCGGAATCCCAACCGGTGGCTGAGGAATTCCACCGCCATCCCCTCTCCATCAAGCAGCTCCATCACTACTGTATAAAGATTTGGATATTCTGCGGACCATTTCTGCGGACTTGTGATATCAAATGACTGGCTGACCATGGTGGTTCCATTTCCTGTCAGAGAACCCACATCGCAGGCGGGGCCTTCTATGATCAGCTGCCCACGGGTATCAAACAGGCGGATCTTTACCGCCAGGTCCTCCCTGTGGTGACTGGAGTAATTCATCACCTCTGTATTCACCCGGAGTATCGCATTGGTATAGGAAGAATCCAGGTCGGTGGTCATGTAATAATCCCGAATGTGCACTTCAGGTACCGCCATCAGGCAGACATCCCGGTAGATCCCCGACAACCTCCAGGTATCCTGATCCTCCAGGTAGGAACCGTCACAGTATCTCAGTACCTTTACCGCAATGCTGTTCTCACCCCTCTTCAGGAAACCGGTGATATCATATTCGGCGGGTTCCATCCCTCCCTGGTTATAGCCAGTCTCCTTCCCGTTGATCCAGACCCGGGAAGCCGATTGCACCCCTTCAAAATGTAGTAACACATGCCTCTCTCCCCACCCCTCAGGTAAAACAAAGGTCCGGTAATAGGATCCCACGGGATTGAATGCTTTGGGAACTTCCGGCGGGTCCAGGGGATGGGGCAATCCCACGTTCCTGAAGAGGGGGTAACCAAATCCTTCCATCTGCCAGTTCGAGGGCACCCGGATCCGGTCCCAGCCGGACCGGTCAAACCCGGGTTTATAAAAGTCACGGGATGCCGAATCCGGATTTTCCGCCCACCGGAACAACCATGTACCGTTTAAGGAAAGGTGAAACGGGGAAGATTTCCGTTTTACCGTCAATGCCTGTTCCAGGCTGGCAAAAGGCATCAGGGTGGTATGGGGAGGTTCCTGGTTACGCTCAAAAATGGCCGGGTTCTCATAATCGGGATGGAACTGTGCCGACAGTTGAACACCGGTAAAAATCAACACCAGCATGATACAGGACCATCTCATCATATCACTCTGTTCGTGTTATTGGCTCTTTACATGAGTATCAGCGTCTCCCTGCTTTCCATCCAGTACCGCTCCGGCCACTTCCACGGCCAGGTTGTATCTCCCAAAGGGGGCACTGACCTGGAGCCCGTTCACAAAACCCAGTACTTTATCCACCATCCTCTGTGCTATTTCGATACCGGCCCTGAGCTGGTCCTCCCTGTTGTCAAACCTGGCGATTTGGCTGATCACTTCATCCGGTACGTAGACACCCGGCACCTCATTCTTCATAAATTCAGCATTCCGCAGGCTCACCAGGGGCCAGATTCCGGCAATCAGGTAAACACCATCCAGATGCGCCCTGGCAATAAAAGATTCAAGGGATGCCACATCAAAGACCGGCTGCGTAATAATATATTCTGCACCGGCATCTATTTTCAACTGCAGCCGGTGCAACTCGTTGTCGGGATTCACACTGTTGGGATCAAGCCCCACACCGGTAAAAAAAGCCGTTGGCTCCCCGATCCGTTTCTCCCCCACATCAAGGCCATGGTTCAGGTTGTTGATCAGGTGCACCAGGCCAATGGCATCGATATCAAATACGGCCGTAGCCTGTGGATAGTCGCCGATCATGGGGGGATCCCCCGTGATAGCCAGTATGTTCCTAATTCCCATGGCCGTAGCCCCCAGCAGGTCCGATTGCATACCCAGCAGGTTACGGTCCCTGCAGGTATAGTGAAGCACCGGTTCGATACCCACCTCATTCTGCAACAATACGGCCAGCGCCAGTCCGGTCATCCGCGCTGAGGCCCTGGGACCGTCCGGTATATTGATGGCATCTACCCTGTGTTCCTTTAAAATCTTCGCACCCTCAAGGGGTTTGGTTATATCGGTGCTCCTGGGAGGAACCATCTCCACCAGCACCACCTGCCGGCCCGATACCAGTTTCGCCGACAGGCCGGATTTCTCATTTACCGGAACCGGTTCGGGAAGGGGCTCCTCGGTCACCGGTTTAACCCCTATGTTAATGGAATGTTGTAAGCGGGTTTGCTTCATAGCCAGTGCATTGGCCATTTTCCCGATATGGTCGGGCGTGGTTCCGCAACACCCCCCCAGCATTCTGACACCTTTATCGATAAACCTTTTGGTATAAACCGAAAAGTACTCCGGCGTACTCAGATAGATCATCCGCCCGTCGGTGTATTGCGGCCGCCCTGCATTGGGCATGATACAAATGGGTTTATGGGATATGCCGCTTATCTGTTCCACAAAATCGAGCATGGGCTTGGGCCCTACGGTGCAGTTCAGCCCAATCACGGAAGCCTCACTCTTCACCAGCCTGTTGGCCACATCTTCCAGGTCCGTGCCGTAACGGGTCCTGCCATCCTCCCCTACGGTCATCATGGCAACCACCGGAAGATCACTCACACTTTTTATGGCACTGATGGCCTGTTCCATCTCCCGGATATCCTGAAAAGTTTCCAGCACAAACAGGTCCGCACCCGCTTCCTCCAGGTAACCGGCCTGTTCTGCATAGGCTTCAGATATCTCTGCCAGGGTTGTATCCCCCCACGGTTCAATCTCCAGGCCGGAAGGCCCCATGGAACCGGCTACATAAGCATTTTCACTGGCAACCTCCCGGGCCAGTTCCACACCGGTGCGATTGATCTCTTCGATCTGCTCCAGCAGGTTATGC
>JANTFK010000257.1 GCA_024763595.1 Bacteroidales bacterium
CGGGCAGCACACGATCTTTATAAAGTTCCTCCATGGAGTGAATCCCTCCCCTGAAATCCCGGTATTGCACAAGTGCTTTCACCTCCTCCATATCCAGGTATGGATGCCTTAACAGTTCCCGGAAAGTGGCACTATCCGGGAAGATCTTTCTGATGGCCAAGGTATCAATATGGATTTGCTCCCTGATCAACTCCACGGTCGAGGCAGGTAAACCATATACCTCATTGAGCTGGTCAACCTGAACAAATCCCCCCAGCAGGTTCCGGTATTTAATGATCCTGCCCGCATAAACCGGCCCGATTCCCGGCAGGGGAAGTAACCCGATAGAATCCGTACGGTTGATGTCAATGGGAACATCCCGGATGTATGGAGGACCAGGCTTAAGCGGAGCATGCTCCGTACGGGTTCGCATGTGTTCCGGATTGGTTTGCACCTGTTCCAGGCTGTCTGAAACGGACAAGGCTGCCAGCACCATCCCGGCCTCCCTGGCGAAATCTTCCATCCCGGCAGGTTCCCTTCCCGGCAACATCTGCACCACCAGCCTTCCTGCCAGGGAAAGAATCAGCAACAGGGAGATCAGGATCATGGCACGTTGCTCCCCGGTAGGGAGCAAATAAAGCTCCCGCAACAATTTTTTAATCATCCAAAAGTTAATGTGATAAACTTGCGCAGATAGCCCTCACCAATCACCCCAGGGATGGGAAAAGAGCAATCATCCTGCTATATACACCCAGGGCAAAAAGCAGGGCAATGGCCAGCGGAGCCACAAATTTCACCAGAAAATTAAAAAGCGGAAAGTAACCGGTAGTGTGTGTGCCTTCGCTCGAAAGCTCCTTCCTGGTTTTATCCCTGGCCAATATCCATCCAATAAATACTACAATAAAGAACCCTCCCAGTGGCAGCATCAGGTCAGGAGAAGCATTGAAAATACCGAAAATATCGGGCGACACAGTACAGAGGATACCCAGGAAACCTACCGATATCATGGCCATGAGGGCTGCCCTTTTGCGTGTCATATTGAGTTGTTCGGAAAAATAAGCCACGATCACCTCCAGCACCGATATGGTGGAGGTAATGGCTGCAAAACAGAGTAACAGGAAAAACATGAAAGCCCAAAGCATTCCACCCGCCATATTCTGAAAGATCACAGGCAGGGTGATATAGACCAGCTCAGGACCTTCACCCGGGTTGATCCCGAAAGCAAAAACTGCCGGAAAAATAGCCAGTCCCGCCACTACCGCAATGAATGTGTCGGCCAGTGCTACGTTTATTGCTGTGCTGGCCAGGTTCTCCTTTTTCCGGATATAAGATCCATAGGTGATCAGGGTACCCATACCGATGGAAAGTGAAAAGAAAGCCTGTCCCAGTGCTTCAATCACGATCTTCATCGGGGCCTCCCTGATGGTGGAGAAGTCCGGTTTAAACAGAAATATCAGGCCCTTTCTGGCTCCTTCCAGTGTTACCGACCTGATTACCAGCACAATTAACAGTACAAAAAGAACAGGCATCAGGATCTTGGAATATTTTTCGATTCCGTTCTTTACCCCTGAAATAACAATATATCCTGTAAAGGCCATCATCACCACAAACCAGATCACCGGACGCCAGATGCCTGCAATGAACCCCTCATAATGATTTGTAAAAAATTCCCGTAATGCTTCATTGCTCATTTCACTGAAGCCCAACTTTCCGGAAAGAATGGCCCATTTTACTGACTGGAGCAGGTATTCCAGGGTCCAGCCCGCCACCACCGTATAAAACGCAAGGATGATAAAAGCCGAAACAACTCCCAGCAGGCCAATGAGATGCCACTTCGTGCCGGGTGCTATCTTTTTGAATGCACCCACAGGATTAAGCTGGGCGGAGCGTCCGATGACAAATTCCGACATCATCACCGGGATCCCTATGGCTGCAATGAAAATCAGGTAAATGAGCAGAAACGCCCCACCACCATTCTCTCCTGCCACATAGGGAAACCGCCAGATATTACCCAGTCCGATGGCCGATCCGGCTGCAGCCGCGATGACTCCGAACTTGCTGCTGAAGCTGTCCCTTTCTCCGTTTCCGCCCTGTATCATTATCTAAATATTGAGCACTGTGCACTGAGCACTATGTACAAGGTACTATGCTCTATGTACCATGCTCCATCAAAGCCTGTCTATGCAGTTCAGGTCATCAAAAGCCACTTTCAGTCGCTCAATCATCGATTTTTCGCCTTCCCGCAGCCAGGCCCTCGGATCATAATGTTTTTTATTGGGTTTATCCGGCCCCTCCGGGTTACCGATCTGGCCCTGCAGGTAATCATGGTGCTCCGCCTCAAACCTGCGTACACCATCCCAGGTGGCCCACTGCGTATCTGTATCAATATTCATTTTGATCACACCATAGCCTATGGCCTCACGGATCTCCTCCTTGGATGAACCGGACCCCCCGTGAAATACAAAATTGAGGGGTTTCTCTCCCAGTCCGTATTTTTGCTGCACATACTTCTGGGAGTTGTCCAGGATCTTGGGTGTCAGCACCACGTTCCCGGGTTTGTAAACACCGTGAACGTTGCCGAAGGAGGCGGCAACGGTAAACCGGTCGCTCACCCCTGAAAGTTCCTCGTAGGCATATGCAACGTCCTCGGGCTGTGTATAGAGCAATGCATTATCAAGCCCGGTATTGTCTACGCCATCCTCTTCTCCACCGGTCACACCCAGTTCTATCTCCAGGGTCATGTCAATTTTGCTCATACGGGCCAGATATTTTTTGCATATTTCTATGTTTTCCACCAGTGGCTCCTCTGACAGATCAAGCATGTGAGAACTGAAGAGTGGCTTTCCGTATTGCCGGAAATGCCTTTCCCCTGCATCCAGCAGTCCGTCGATCCAGGGCAACAATTTTTTAGCAGCATGATCGGTATGAAGGATCACAGGAACGCCATAGGCTTCGGCCATTGCATGTACATGGTGGGCTCCGCTGATGGCTCCGGTTATGGCTGCGTTTTGATTTTCATTGGAAAGTCCTTTTCCCGCGAAAAAGACAGCACCCCCATTGGAAAACTGGATGATCACAGGTGAATTCACCAATTTTGCTGATTCAATTACAGCATTTACAGAGTTGGTTCCCACCACATTTACGGCAGGAATGGCAAATGCATTCTTCTTGGCAATTTCAAACACCTTCTGAATATCATTACCAGAAAGGACACCGGGTTTCACAACATCTAAGATCTTATCGGACATGATCGGAAATATTAAAAAATTGAGATTAAATTAAGCGAACAAAATTAGAATAAATAATTGTAAAATCAACCAGGTCAGAAGGGATATCCAATAGCAATATTGTATGTTAGATCCTTCCCGGATACACCTGCGTTACCTGGAAGCCAGTTAGCCCCCTCCACCGGGAAAGGATTGCGCAAAGGTACTCCCAGGTCGAACCTGAATACAAAAAAACTGAAAACTGCCCTTGTACCGACACCGGTCCCAACAGCCAGCTCTTTATAAAAGCGGTTGATATCGAACCCGGCACCCAGCCTGTCGTCTTCAGCAGAGAGGGACCAGATGTTTCCCACATCCAGAAAGAGGGCTGCTTCCAGTTTCCAGAACAGCCTGAACCGGTATTCCATATTGGCCTCAAGTTTTACATCTCCGGTCTGATTGGGATAGGCACTCTTCTCCGGATCATCATAGGAACCTGGCCCCAGCCCTTTTACCTGCCAGGCCCGGATGCTGTTGGCACCTCCGGAAAAATACTGCTTTTCAAAAGGCATGGCTGCAGAGTTTCCGAAAGCATAACCAACCCCGGCAAACCCACGAAGCACCAGGCTCACATCCTCGTATAGAAAAATATAGTTTCTGATATCGATATCGGCCTTCAGGTATTGTGCAAAATCAACCCCCAGGAGTTGAAAGTTCCCGGAATCGGGTACCGGCGCAAATGCACTGAATCCTGCATAGAGCAGGTTGCCTGCCGTCTCCAGGTTCAGCCTGATATTCTGAAAGTTCTGATTCTTCAAGGGCTTCTGGTTGGACCAGATCATGGAATACCGGCTGTCGATGATCAGGTGGGGTTCATAGCTGTAGTACAGATACTTTCCCTCCAGCCAGTCCTGGAAATCCCGGGACTTAAAAGGGGTCAGGATCAGACTGGCCTCCAGGGGATATACCCGGTGAATCAGTTTCTCTGAAGCCTTCCAGTCATAACCAAAGGAAGCATTTGCCAGCGTCCTGATGTAGTCAGGTCTTTTCTGATAATTGTAAGAGAGCCGTATATTGGTCTGGGGATTATACTTGCGAATAAACTGATCTGTCCTGAAAGGAAGCAGGAACTTGGGTATCCTCAGACGGGCCTCCACACCAAACTCCTGCATCAGGTTGAGTCCGCGGTAGAGTGAATCCTGTTCATTATCGGTTTTCATCAGGGTCTCAATGGCCCCTAAGAATGAGAGGTCAAACTGCTCTGAACCACCAAACAGGTTCCTGTGCTGGTAACTGATATTGGCTGCAGCTCCAATGTTACCTCCGGAGTTAGTACCTTCCAGCTTGACCATGTACGACTGCCGGGTGGAGGGGACGGCCAGCACCTCACAATCCAGCATGGGACGCTCTGCATCCACCTCATGAAAACGGATATCTACCATACGAAAAGCACTCAGGGAGGATAGGTTACGGTAAGTACGCTGAACATCGGATGCATCGAAGAGTTCATGTGGAATAATATAATTCTTCTGGGTCACCACACTGGGTCTGATATTGGGTTTCTTTACGTAAACCAGGTGAATGCTGTCATAAAGCAGGGTGTCTCTAGGGAGGAAGATCGAATCGTTGCGGCTTTTGAACGATAAAGCATCATCATCGGTTACGATATGGACGTCCCTGATCGTATAAAGCGGATGAGCCGTCCGCTCTATCCTGCCGCTGCTGTTTCTTTTCGGAAAATTACGGATACCCAGGGTAACATCCATCTGGTGACTGTACAGGGCGCTATCCACTTCATAATAGATAAAGTCCCTGGTAAAGGCATAATAACCATGATCCCTTAAAACGGTCTCGATCCGGATTCGTTCCTTTTGCAGGGCATCCACATCAAACAGCTCACCGGACCTGAAACGCCCCGATGCAGTATCTGCCAGCACCAGGGAAGAGAGATTGGCATCCTCAAAAAAATAGGTAATGTCACGAATCCGGTAGGGTTGATTGGGGTTGATCCTGTATATCACCCTGACCCGGTCCTTCTTGAATTCAGTGGTATCCGATACGTTCACCTCATAGAAACCCTTATTTCGCATATACAGGGTCAGTTGTTCCAACGACTTCTCCCTTAACTCCTGGTCATATACAACAGGCGGTTCACCAATGCGCCGCAGCCAGTTATTAAATCCATTATCTTTTTGTGGTGAAGAGAGATTATACAGGGAGAGATAGAATTTCCAGAATATGATCCGTTTATTCGGTTTCTGCTTGATATAGTCATGCAGTTCCTTTTTATTATACGCTCCCTCTTTTGCTTCGATCTTATAACTATTCAGTAAATATCCGTTGTCAGGAACATATTTGGTTGCGTTACAAGAAAAGAAGAAAACCGGGATAATCAGGGTAATGATATATGGGATCTTTCTGTACAATGTGATCTTTTAAGAAGCTAAAATACAAATTTTAATGCAGCAGAATATTTTTTCATCTTT
>JANTFK010000258.1 GCA_024763595.1 Bacteroidales bacterium
AGAAATATTCTTTTTAATTACTTCTGTTCCCGAGGGAAATTGAACTACAATATCATATTTCCTGTCTGAATCCAAACCAAAATGTTGCTGCAACGGAGTGCCTGTGAAAACACCATTTCCGCAGGTTACTTCGTGGAAACCATAAAGTGAATGCGTATCTTTTGCGTGACCGGCAGCATAGACCCAGACTTTCGACATCACTGCTTCGGGGTTGGACTTTGTTCCTTCAAGATCAATCTTCAGCCAGTTTTTATTGTTGGTAAGGTTTTTAAACAACTTCCATTCGCCGGGATTCTTAAACTGAATTCTTCTCCAATTGCCAACGCCCAGATCCAGATCGCCATCATTGTCAAGGTCTCCCAGACCGCAGCCATGACCGTAATATACAGAACCGCCGGTAAGTTCCCTGGATTCAGTAAACCTGCCTGTGCCATCATTGAGCAGCATCAGCGATTCAGCTCCGCTGTTGGTGACGTAAATATCTATATCACCGTCATTATCCATATCACCGGCAACACATCCCCGGGATTTGGTATCAATCTCCACTCCGGATTCTTTCGACAGATCAGTAAAAGTTCCATCACCATTATTCCGAAATAATTTATTCAGGTTGGTCGCATGATACTTAAATGTCCGGGCCGGATCCCCGGTCTGACTCTGGCCGACAAACAGATCCTGGTCCCCGTCATTATCCATATCAAACCATATACTGGAAATAGAACAACCGGAGCCGCCAATGCCGGTTTCCCGGGAGACATCTGTAAATTTCAGGTTACCGTCATTGCGGTAGAGCATTCTGGCATTTTGTGTTTCAGCATCGGTTTGATTCCCCACAAAAAGGTCAGGATCCCCGTCATTATCATAATCCACAAAATTGCAGGTATAACCATATCCGTGGTCATCCAAACCGGTCATGGGAGCAATATCTTTGAAAGTGCCGTTACCATTATTCAGATAGAGGTGATTGGCGCAATCATCTCCCCGGTCATTAAACCGCTGAACAGCCACAAATATATCCAGGTAACCGTCACCATTAATATCAGCTGTTGTAACCCCGCATGATTGATTGATTCCTTTACCGGCAACCCCTGCCTCAAGTGCTTTTTCGTTGAAGACCCCCTCATCATCCATGAAAAACATTTTGTTGGGCCCGTATATCCTTTTTCTGCGGTTGGTTTCATACTCCAGATTATTAGAAATAAACAGGTCCTTATAACCGTTTCGGTCAAAATCGGCAAACACAGCACCGTGTCCATCGTGTGGATTTATAATACCTGCTTCTGTTGTAATATTGATAAATTCAAAATCTCCCAAATTCATAAAAAATTTGTCGGGAGCATACACAACTGAAAGAAATATATCCAGATCCCCGTCACGATCGTAATCCTCAAACAGCACAATTTTTCCATGACCATAATGTGAAAATCCGGAACCCCTGGTTACATCCACAAAAATATTTCCGTTCAAATAGTTATTGATATGATTCTGGGAATACCCCGTGCTAATAAAAATTTCCAGGAGAACAATAATCATCAGGAAAACCTTATTCACGATAGACGCCTTCATGGGTGTGTTGAGTTATTATTTGAATAGATCATTTCCAGTTTTAACAGAGTTCAGTTTATGGCAGAGTTCAGTTTATAACAAGGGTCCCCTCTCCTTCGGGAAGCGTTATTTTTATCCCCCCCTCATCTTTATTATAGGTCCAGCCAGATTGTCCGGTATTGTTCAGCATAACCGATACCGGTTCATGTTCGACACCAATGATCACTTCACCCTCTTCCGGATGATAGTATTTAATGACGTTCCCCGCAATCTCACAGGTGATGGGCTCCATGGCTTCAATGAGGCGTTTCTCGTTTTTATATAATGATTTCACAATGGCTGCAAATATTTTTTCTCTGTCCCATGTAAGGATCAGAGCATCCGTGATAAAGTTATGGTCACTGTAGAGGAACCCGGGCGCCACAGAAAACATAAACTTGTTTCCATTGGCCACACCCGACACATAAGTACCCTTTGTTTCACAGGTAATGTCCGGCACTTCACCATCGGTGGTTGTCAGCACACTGGCCATAACCAGCGGTTTTCCTTCTGTATGAGCGGTTACTGTTAGCATACCCTCTTTTACCAGCGGCTTTTCATTAAGCAAAGTATAGATGTAATGTGGCGTTTCCACAGCCTTACTCACAGGTTTTTCGGGATAGAGGTGCCGGATGTGCAGTACATGATTCCCCCTGGTAATGGTGGATCTTGCCGGGTCGGCATGAATATCTTTCAGGTGTTTGGCCTGATAGAGCCTGGTTACAGCCACATCCTCCTCCGCAGGGTCAATCACATCCAGCATCAGCAGGGTGCGTGGCTTAAAATAGAGCACATTTCTTCTTATCTGCTTTACTTTCCCCCAGTAGAGCTTTCCAATATCACCGGAGCTGAATGCCACATCGCTGCCATCGAGAAAATGATACAAAAATGCATGATCATCAAAACCTTCCGCAAATACCCTGGGATCTCCCACCCTTTGACTTTGATGATTGTGGTTGATTAAAATCGTGGAATGTGCCACAGGCTGCGTATACCAGGGCTGATAATAGGGGTCCAGATAGTAGGTACTCCCGTGACGCTCCCCGATAAAAAGGCTGCCGCGGTCCGCAAACCAGAAACTTCCCTGGTCAAGATGCTGGTGGTTATAAAATGCCCCTGTTCGCATGACAAAAATAAAATCATCCGGATCCCATCCGCTTTTAAATACCGTGGTTCCAACCTCTCTGAAAAACTTTACCGGATGCTCTTCGTAGGGAGCTTCCATGGGAACATCGCCGGTTTCATAGAGCACATCCATGATCGTTTCATCCTGCTTTAAATAGTTATAAAACCATCCGAGAAGCGGATCCTGATGTTTGGCCAGCAACCAGGCCCAGTTGGTAAAAGGACCCAGGTCACCTCCGGAATCTCCAAAATAGTAGACTTTTTTATGCCCCACATTGCCGGCCCAGATTAGTTCTTTGTAGGAACCCCTGATCTTTCCGGACATATCTATATGGAATACACGATCCATGGAAGGAAGGCTCCTGGAGAGTGATGACATGGTAAAGTTAAAGTAACCGTATCCCTCTCCATAGGCACCATCGCTCCCGAATGATTTCCGGATCATATCATATGCTTTTAGCAGAACCCCGGTAAAATAAGGTTCATGTACCAGATGATCGTCATCATCATACATGGCTGCCTGGCACATCATCGATCCACTGGTGATATGGGCGACCCAGTTTGAAGTGTTATTGGTTACCAGGTCATCTTCCACATAGCCCTTATGACACGCATCTACGATCTGTTCCCGTAAAGCATTTCTTACCTGCTCCCTCTCCTGTTCATTCATAAGGTCGTACAGCATATCATAGCCCAGAGCAAGAATACTGCCCAGTTCGCCAATGGGGTAATAGATATGTTGCCCGCGTTCCAGCCACCAGGGGTGAAGCCAGACAGGAAACCCGCAGATCTTTACCAGTAAATCCTTTCCATATTCGCCGGCTTCTTTATCTCCCAGTAAACTGTATGCAAGGGCGCTGTTATAAACACCCCTCCGCCACTCACCGATCCGTGCAAACCACGGCCCGATATTCGGTAAGCCGAATGCCGGAAAGATATCGGCACCTGGAAACTGGTCCATGTCATAAATAATGCTGTCCACCGGATTCTCCTGGCGGCTTTTTCTTGCCGTCGAGCTTATTTTCTCTTTGACATTGCTGAACCTGGCACTGTTCAGCCTTGATGCTACCCGGCTCCGCCCCTCTTCATCAAACCATAACCTGGGGTGGGATCCTCCCATTTGATCCGGCCTGACAAAAAGGGTAAACCGTGTATCCGACAGCTTCACATCGTTGCTGAATGCCTCCAGTGTGGCCAGGTATAATCCTTCAGGGAATGTGAGTTTAAACGCTGTTTCCCAATCTGTATTATTCCGGTTCAGATCCATGCTGAGAACAGGTTGTGTCCGTTCGGTGAAAGAGGTAATGACCAGGGACACACGCTCCGCATCAACGGGCCAGGTGCCTTTCAATGAGAAAGTTTCACCGCTGTGATAATGTTTTTTCGGGATAAATGGCTTCCACTCCGACAGGTGGTCCATCTCCGGCTCGCTGAACCGGAAGGTGATTTTCTGTGCACCATTCAGTTCCACATCATCAATACCCAGGTAGATGGGCATGGACGGATCTGCCGCGGGAAATTTGGCCAGTACTGCCAGTGCGTTAACTTTAATCTCCTTTATTTTTAATTCCGGGTTCTGTTGAATAAGATTCCTGTAGCTTACTTCTTTCCGGACCCACTTATTGGTTGGAGGATTGTCAATGGTATATTCCACCTTGCCATCCGGGCCTGCAGCCACAATGATTTTCACGAATTCCGGTTTTAGCTGGGTTTTCAGGTAGTAGCTCAGCTTAATGGTGGAGCCCTTTACCAGATAGGCGTCAAATTTCTTCTGTGCACCGGCATAATTATCCACGTTTGTGTAGGGTGTCACTTTTTGAACAATGGACAAATTTGAATTACCGGGCTCAATGCTGTCAACCCGCATATTGGGGTCAAAAGCCGTATCCTGCCACAGCGGATAGGATGCCCAGGCACTTAACTCATTGGTCTCGAAGTCCTCACTATAAAACAAAGGCTCCAGTGTATGGTCCTTAATTGAAATATTGTCACAGGCAAATAAAACGGGGAGGACCAAAAGGAATGCGACACACTTCTTCATGTATATCAGATTTTAGGATTAGGCAAAATGCGTACACAAGATACTTTTTCAGAACAGAGGAGCCAAATATTATTTCTTTTAGAGCTACCCCGGGATATCATTCGTTCAATCTTAATCCTTAATCTTAAGAGGATGTCACCAGTACGGCGGGACCCGATCCTAACATGCTAGTAAAAATCCACCTTCTGAGAAGGTGGCATTGATATGCCCCCATAGGGGGCTTTAAAAATCGAAACGATGTTGTTGTTCTTCTATACGCTTCTCTTCTTCTTCCTGGTACTTCACGTATCTCTTTATTACGTCTTCGTCGATTCCAACCGTGCTGACAAAATAGCCTCGCGCCCAGAAATGATTGCCCCAATAAGGCTTTTGTTTCATCTTCGGGTAGCTCTTGAAAAGCTTTATCGCCAGCTTACCTTTCAATATCCCCATCAGCTGCGAAACAGACACCTTTGGAGGAATCGACACGACAAGATGAATGTGGTCATTTTGGACGCTCATTTCTTGAACCTCACATTTTTTCCATTCACACAGCATCTTTATATCTTCCTCTACCAGCTTCTTGATTTCTCCAGTCAAGATCCGAAACCGATATTTTGGTACCCAAACAATATGGTAGTCACACTTGTAAACAACATGAGACAGTTTCTTGTACTTACTCATGTCACAAATATAGGCATAGCCGACAGAACATTACCACCCCCAAAGGAGGTGGGTTTTTAATTTAAACTAAATCTCAAAAGAACACATATTCTTCCCTGAGTATTTACTATGGCAGGGACCGTCTGGTCCGGCTCAAGAAATCGGATCATATCGATAAATATCCGCGAGAGGAAGAATTCTTTGATGATGAGGGATTTCTGCAACCCGGAATGATCACCGAACTGGATACATTTAT
>JANTFK010000259.1 GCA_024763595.1 Bacteroidales bacterium
ATCTCCATATATTCAGGGTGTTGTCCGGAGAAGTCGGTCAGCTTATAGACCGGCACTTTCCGTTCATCGGTTTGCCAGAAAGCAATATACTTACTGTCGTTGGACCATTTCCAGGCCTGTACCATCCCGAACTCTTCTTCATTGGCCCATCCGAAACGGCCGTTATAAAATTTATCGGCTCCATCGTCTGTAAGCCGGATATCTTCCCCTGAGGCCAGGTCATAGATAAAAAGGTCCCCATCCTTACCATACCCCACCTTTTTCCCGTTGGGGGAGACTTCTGCGGTAAAGGCGCTGTTAACAATAGCGGTCAGGGTGCTATCCTCCAGGGAATAGAGATAGTAATCCGCATGCCCGGAGTATCTCCAGACAGGCTCAAAACGGGTCTGGAAAAGCAGGTACCGGTAATCATTCGCCCACTGGAAAGAACGGTACCTGAATGGATCTGTTGTTCCGGGGAAGGTTTGGCCGGCAGCATCAAAGACCAGTTCCTCAGACTCCTTTCTGATGTCATAGACCCATATCTGCTGACTTCTCCCCACGCTTTTGGTGAAAGAGTATTTATCACTATTCTCTATCCATTTTACACCGGAAGGGCCCCGGTCGCCCCGCAATGATACCGTGGCAAAAAAAGCATCCTGGAGGGATGCATATTGTTTTTTCTGGGCAACGATGGTGATGGAAATGACGATCAGCAGTGTTGCCAGGAAGGTTTTCTTCATGACGATGATTTTTGTTTGTGTAGCCAGCAAAACTAATAAAAATGTTTATTACACGGGGGGTGTAAGGTTCGGAAAACGCAAACGACCAAACCATTGCATTACGCACATCGTAAAACCGGGAAATGATCAGGCTTTTTCAGACAGGGCTTTTTGTGTGCATGCTCATATTGGTTTGTTGTGAACCGGTATCCGATGTTGCAGCTGACAGGGAGTCGGGTGATCCACTGGAGGAACTGATCCGCTCCGGCGATGTAACCGGGCGTTTGAGCCCGTTCCGGCTCATAGAGAATTCGGACTACAAACCCATTCATGAAATTGAATCCATTGAGGATCATGAACTGGTCCTTGTAACGAAGTTAGGGAGTGATGTCCGGGTATATCCCTATCGCAGCATGAATGTGGAGATCATCAATGAAACCGTAGGCGGTCAATATATTGCCATTACCTTCTGTCCCCTTACCCGCAGTGGTATTGGATGGAACAGGATACTGGGTAAGGATACCCTGCGACTCACGGGATCGGGCTATCTCTACAGGGAAAACCTGATGCCACTGGATTTGAACAGCGGGACCATCTGGTCACAGATGCAGCTGACGGGGATAAGCGGGAAACATCAACAACAGGTTGTAGAAACCTTTCCGCTGGTCGAAACAACCTGGAAAAGCGTGCGGGATCATTTTCCCGGTGCCGGCGTTTTTATGAACGACACCCAAACCAAAGCTGCTTACAAGCCCGATCCTTCACACCAGGAACTGGGTATTCTCGGGAACCTGACGGTGGAACTTTTTACCCTTGAGATGTTTCCGGAAGAGGTTACCCTGCTTACGATCCCGGGCAACCGGAATGGAACAGTCGTGGTTGCCGGATCTGCTTTCTATCATTTTATGGTGGCCTTCAGGACAGCATACCTGATGCAACCTGTCTCAGGGTCATTCCCGGTGATCATGAAAGATGAAACCGGGAGTTACTGGAACATCTTTGGTGAGGCGGTTGCCGGGGATAGAGCAGGAGAGAAGCTGGATGCACCTCCCTCATATTCAGCTGCTGACTGGGCCTGGAGGTTCCTCTTTCCACGGGTAACCTATTTTGGGATGCTTTAGCTATTACCCAGTACTTTTTCCGCATTTTTATACAGGATCTGCTTCAGGGTTTCCTGGCCCGGCTTCAGGGAATGCAGCAGTTCCAGCAGAGGGTGCCCGGTATTATCGGTCCCATACAACACCTTGCCGGCATGCTTTTGTAAAAAGATCCTTGATTGCGCTTTATCTCTTTTCATGGCATTGAAACCACTGGTGCCGGAAATATCACAGTAGAGGTTGTCATATGCCTCCAGCAACCTGTCAATAATTCCGAACTCCCTGACAGGGCCCTTTTGATGAATATACCTGGGATGGCGAATGTTACTGATATGGTTCCAGAATCCGGGTCCATGACCAACGAACCGAACAGCGGGGAATTGCCTGATACGTTTTTCAAACGCTGAAAAGTCATATAATATACCGGGGAATGCAACCTGGTTTCTCCGGATCCTGTTCCTGAAAATACCGGTCCTGTCGGCAAAGCGCGTGATATAGTACCTGGAAATTCCGTTGTACTTGTCATTGACCAGTCTTTCGAAAATCCACCGGAAAAACCCCTCTTTCTCCTGGATGTACCACGAGTAGGGCTGTTCCATATGGATGATAAGCCCCATGCCATACCCCTGCAACATCTCCAGATATTTTTCAATGACCGGATCATCCCAGTTTCTGGCGACTTTCAATTCGCCGCAACCCTTTATCCCCCGGTTGACATATTGCGCAAAATGTGTCTCAACAGATCGGGTAGCCGGATCCGGGGCATAAAAGGGGATCAACCGCTCGGGATATTTTCCATAGGCTTCCATAATCGGCTCCGGGGGTAGCGATTGATACAGTTGGGGAAGCGGAGGGTTATGCTCTTCCCAGCTGAGAAGCCAGCATTGGTCCACTCCTTTGCGGTCCATGGCCCGGATAATGGCGCGGGCGTCCAATCCGGCCAGTCCGGTATGCATATGGGCATCTGTGATTTTCATGAGCATCTATGGATTTTCCGCAAGTATCTTTTCAATGATCCGGTTTATCTCTCCGGCATGTGTAATGATCATCATGTGGGATCCCCCGTCCACAAGATAATCATAATGAACATTTCTGACCGGGATGGTATGGTCCCTGTTTCCATGGATATGAACGATCTGTGGCGGACAGGTATTGCGTTGCCAGTTGATGATCATATCCACGGTCCGTTTTAGATAGGTGGGATCCTTGCGCTTCAGCATATCTTTGAATGTCTCTTTGTCATACCTGCGGTCCGGTTCTACAATACCCTGTAGAATCCGGGCGCCAGCCTTTGTTATGCCTTTGGGAATCACCCTGTTCAGGGGTATTTTATGCTGAAAGGTATATCTGCCGGGCAACTCACCGGTGGTTTTGGCACTGGAAATGATGATGGTTTTGAGCGGATCAAGTGTATCTGCCAGCTCCGTACATATCATCCCTCCCAGGGAAACGCCCATGAGGATGTAAGGGGAGGAACGGTCAATTTCCCGGATAAACCGGCGGGCATAGTGCGGCAGAGTTTCCCTCTTTTCAGGTACCGGGTAGGAGATGCGAACCGTATCGTAACCCGGGGGCACAATCAGGTGTTTGAACTGCCTGTAATCCGCCCCCTGACCCGGAAAGAGATAAATGACCGTATCACCTTCGGCTGCAGATACACCCCTGACCAGCATGGTCGTCAGGATCAACAGGCATATTGATAAGTTGACACGCATCATGCAGGCTCAAGTATATTTTCATCATCTACGATTACCCGGGCATAATGCATGCAATAGCGGATATCCGCTTCCCGCAAGGGTGTACTGGCAGACAGGGTACCTGCATTTTTTGCAAAATCCTGTACTGACCTGATCCCGGCATCATACAATATTCTTGCAAACCGGGGACCTACACCAGTGATCCTGGACAGGTCACATAAGATAAAGAGAAGGTTCAGACGGGATTCGGGAACGCCGGCTATCTTTGTGTACGCTTTTCTTTGTTCAGCAGTCTGCATCTTTTCAAAAAAATCCCGGGTATTTTTCAGGCCCTTTGAACTCAACGAGGCCACATACTCATAAGGGATACCGGTGAACTGTGACAGCGGAAAGGGCCTGGCCAGGTAGCTCTCTGCCTCCTTTCTCAGTACGGTCAGGTAATCTGCCGGTAAACCGGTTGTCCTGGTTAAAGAAGCGATCTTTGCAGTGCTCCTCAATATACGGATCAGTTCCCCAAGTGAGGTTATTCCGGTTGCCACAAGCATCCGGAACCTCTCCTCCATCCTTTCATGCAGGATCTGCCGGCCCGGCGGCATCTTCCGGTCACCTGTCAGTTCAAGGAAATGCACCAGGCTTACACGAAAGGGATCGATGGTATAGTGCTTCATCTCTTTCCGGCCTTACTGATTCTTCTTCTCTATCAGCAGGATCATTTTCCCATCCGACATGTGTTCGCGATAGAGGCTGATGGCACTTTCCACCGCTTCCAGGGGAAATTGCCTGTTAACCCGGGTTGTAAGTGCAACCCCCATCTGTTTTTTTACCCGGTTGATAAATCGGAGTTTGTAAAGGATACTTTTCGTTTCCATCCAGTTACCAAGCTGGAACCCGATGATCCGCTTCTCATCCCTGATCAGGTCTCCCGGATCCACACGGATGGGTTCACCCGAAAGCCTGGCGTAAGCTACCAGTGTGGCTCCACGGGGGGCTGCCCTTAACAACTGTTCCGTTTGAGCACCCGTTACAGCATCCAGGAAGAGCGTTGCATCAAGCTGGCCGGAGAGGCGGGTAAGCCCGGTTTCAAAAGCATCATGCGTACTGTTCAGTACATGGGTGGCTCCCATATTTTTTAGCTCAGTAACCTGGGATTCCTGCCTGACAATACTGATCAGGGGGATTCCATACTGGCCGGTCAGTCTGATCAGCATTCTGCCCAGTGCACTTGCTGCGGCATTGTTTACCATGGCCCTGTGCTTTCCTGTTTTCGCCATCGCTATGAAGGCCATGGCGGTCATGGGGTTGACCAGCATCATCGATCCCTGTACCGGGTCGATGTGTGGCGGTAGCGGCACAGTACGCATGGCGGAGGTTTTCATGTATTGAGCCCATGTTCCGTCTCCTTTGGGGTCAGGAGTGCAGGCCACCTGCTTCCCCATACGTAAGCGGGGCAGCAATCCTCCTCCTGAAGCAACAACGGTACCGCTCCCCTCCAGCCCGGGGGTGAAGGGGTAGCTGCGCTCAAGGTAACCGCCCCCTATTAGCTTCAGGTCAGAGGGATTGACCGGTGAGGCTGCCATTTTTACCAGTACCTCTCCGGGTCCCGGCCGGGGCACATCAATGGATTCAACGGTCAGCTTTTCACCGGCTTTATACTGTCTTACCGCTAACATTTTATCCGGTATTTTAATATTTGAGGCGTTCATACTTTGATTTACTGTTTAAGTAATGTATTTCAAAACCCTGTTCATCAGCTGCTTTGTTGTTTCCGGATCTTTCGGTCCATGAATCAGGAAAACATTTTCCTCCGGTATCTTCCAACGATCCAGCACCTCCCGGAGGATCCCCTCCCTGACAACCCAAACCTGGTACTGTCCGGTAAGCTCTGCAAGTAGATCGAGCAAACCGGACCATCCCCGGTTTTCCAGTTCCATGGGGCCCACCTCGTCGATGACTATCAGGTCAGGATGGGTTTTCATTGCCTGCTCAATCCAGGCCTTTCCCATGTCAAATGCCTGCGGGTTGAAATAAAAACGCCGGTAGGGTTGCCATCCTCCGGTTGCTTTCACGGATCCAAAATCCATGGATTCACCTGAAGCTATATTCACCAACTGAAATCCGGCCCTTCTTCCTTCACGAAAATAT
>JANTFK010000260.1 GCA_024763595.1 Bacteroidales bacterium
AGCGAAGCCAGGTGTTCATCCAGTTCCCTGAGCCTGCTACCCGCGATTTTTGAATATGGATATGCTTTTTTAACATTCCTTACCAGCCGCCTGTATTTTCTGGTCAGATAAAGATATTCATAATCTTTCCTGTCATATACCCTGATTTCAGGCAGCACAACCATCGGGAGGGTATCATTGCCCTCGATGACACTTCTGGCAATACCCGAATTGTCTTGCTGTGCATCCTGCCCCCTGAGGCGGGGCAGGAAACACAGCATGATTACCGTCAGGATGATATAGAGGCGCAGATGGCTCATGACATCTTACATCAACTTAAGCATAGCGTCTATCACGTTATCGGCCCCTTCAGCAATCTGTACAATGGTTGCATCAAGCATGTAACATGGTGTGGTGACCAGGTTGTGTTCAGGGTCCACCACCACTTCACCATGGGTGGTATAGACATGTTTGGCACCCAGTGATTCCAGTGCATCTATGGTCCCTTCATCATTACCAATGGTCAGGTTCACCTCCCCCAGTACTTTTGCAAGAATTACGGGAGAGATACAGAGTGCACCCACAGGTTTTCTTAGCTCCACCATTCCCCGGATAGCCGCTTCAACTACAGGAAGCACGGTGGCATCGGCCCCGTCAAAGGCCCAGCTCGACAGGTTCTTTGCAGCTCCAAACCCCCCGGGAAAGAGTAACCCGTCGAAAGCTTTGGGGTCGAACTGATTCAGATTCTGAATCTTGCCCCTGGCAATCCGGGCAGACTCAACCAGGACATTCCTTGTCTCTTCCATCTCTTTTCCGGTAATGTGGTTGATAACATGAAACTGGTCAATATCAGGAGCAAAAATTTCATAACTACAGCCCTGCCTGGCAATGGCCAGCAGGCTCAGAGTGGCTTCGTGAATCTCTGCGCCATCGAAGACGCCACATCCGGACAATACTACTGCGATTTTTTTCATGGGTATACTGTTTAATCTGCAATTGATACATTTGTGATGGCTAATTTATGGAAATCTGATCGCTTTGTAAATGATTAATCCATACTTTCGAACATTTATAGGATTGCCTCTGCGTGTTGGTAGCGGTTTTCTGGAAGCCCGAAATGTTTTGATGGGCATGCTGGGAGAGGAAAAGATCAGCTGGGTACCACCGGAAAATTACCATGTAACGCTGCGTTTTATAGGGAGCACGGATCCCTTCGATGTTAAAAGGATCGGAGATGCCCTGGTATCCCGGATAACCGTACCTTCACGGACCACCATCCGTCTTGCAGGTCCGGGTAGTTTTGGCCCGCAGAAAAAACCCAGGGTGATCTGGGTTGGTTTCGAAGAAACAGATTTCTTCAGCAACCTTTACCTTGATGTAAATCAAGTTCTCACCCAGTGCGGAATTGAGGGTGAGGGGCATACTTTTACCGCTCATCTTACCCTGGGCAGGATCCGCAGTATGAAAGATACACAAGGATATTACCATGCTCTTAGTAAGATGAAAGACAGTTTCAGGGAAGATCTGAAATTTGACAGCGTGATATTCTACCGCAGTGAACAGGGCTCAGGAGGGCCGGTCTACAGTGTGTTGAAAGAGATCCAGTTCCGTTAGGGGGCGGTTACCCTTTCTGAATCTCGATAAGGAGATCGTCCTTCATTACCACATCATTCTGTTTAACTCCGATCGATTTGACCACGCCTGAAGCATGACTGGCAATTTCATTCTGCATTTTCATGGCTTCCAGAATGATAATGGGTTCACCCTCCTTTACCTCGGATCCCTCTTCCACCAGGATTTCCACGATCTTACCCGGCATGGGGGCCTCAACAGCAACAGTGGATGAAGTTTCCCTTTGCTTTTCAAGGAATCTCCTGCGCTTAAGTGAGATGGGGGTTTCTACTGTGAAAGAGTGCCATACGCCGTTGATCATAATGGTATACCGGTTCTGGTTCTTTTCGATCACATCGAGCATGTACTTCTTGTTTTTCCAGACAATGTACGTGAACCCGTGGGGAGCCTCCCTGAGTTTGATATCCACCGTTTTCCCCTGGTACTTGACGCGTTTTTCCAGGGGCTTCCTGAATTCATAAGCCTTGTTGGAGGCGCTGAGGGCAATCAGCCTGGTTGATTTTTTCTTCTTCGCTACACGTGCCATAACAGGTATTTATCGTAACCGTTTATTAAGGACCCAGGGTGCGATCTCCTTGCCCTTCTCTGTATAAAGAGGTTTATCTTCATGCTCATGGATCTCCCTGGCATAATCATAGGCAGCAAAAAATGCGGCCAGCATCTCTTCATCGGCTTCATGCTGGTAAAAGATTTTCAGTTCCTTTCCGATAAAGGAGGTGTTGAACCTGCCTTTCCTGAAGTTGCGGTTCTGTAATACGGCCCTGCAAAATGCCAGGGTGGTCTTGGTCCCCTTGATCCAGAACTTCCGGATAGCTATGGTCGATTGTTGAAGGGCTTTTTCGCGGTCTTCCGCATGGATGATCAGTTTGGCGATCATGGAATCATAGTAGGGCGTGATCACAGATCCGTCCCTGACACCCGTATCTACCCTGATATGCTCATTCTCGGGCCATGAGATCTTCTCGATGGTCCCCAGGCTGGGTGAAAACCCCGATTGCACATCTTCTGCATTGATCCTCCATTCAATGGCCCATCCATTCAATTTGATCTCATCCTGGGTAAAAGGCAGTGTTTTACCTTCGGCTATACGGATCATCTGCTCGATCAGGTCTATACCGGTTACCATCTCAGTTACCGGGTGTTCCACCTGGATGCGGGTATTCATCTCCATAAAATAGAAGTTGTTATCTTCATCCATCAGGAATTCCACCGTACCGGCCGAGTAATAATTCACAGACCTGGCAATTTTAAGTGCAGCTGTGCCCATCCTGCTCCTCAGCTCCTCGTCCAGTGCAGGGGAGGGTGATTCCTCCAGTAATTTCTGGTGCTTCCGCTGAACGGAACATTCGCGTTCACCCAGATGGACCAAGTTTCCGTGCTTATCGGCCAGAATCTGGAATTCAATGTGACGGGGTTCCCTCACATACTTTTCAATAAATACATCTGGATTATTGAACGCTTTTTCAGCTTCTTTGGTCGCCAGGTTGAACATGCGCTCAATATCTTTTTCTTTACCCACTATGCGCATTCCCCTGCCTCCGCCACCTGCGGCGGCTTTCAGTATAACCGGGTAGCCTATTTCACTGGCGATGGTCCTGGCCTCTTCTGCATCAGCCACGGCTCCTTTACTCCCCCCAAGCAGCGGAACAGTATGTTTCCTGGCCAGCTCTTTAGCAATGGTTTTATGCCCCATCCGGTAAATGGCATCGGGTGAGGGGCCAATGAAAATGATCTTCTCCTCTTCGCACCGCCTGGCAAAATCCGGATTCTCCGCCAGGAAACCATAGCCGGGATGGATCGCATCCACTTTGTGTTTTTTGGCATGATCAATGATGCGCTCAATATCCAGGAATTCAGGAATGTTACTGTCAATACTCTCAGTGAAATCAATTACCTCATCGGCTTCATCCAGATACCAGGCATTGGGTTCCTTTGCAGTTTTAATAACATAGGAGCGAATTCCCATTTTCTGTGCCGTCCGGATGATGCGGATGGCAATCTCGCCCCGGTTCGCTATAAGTATGCTCTTGATTTTCATGGGCAATTAATTGCTATAGGGGGATATTACCATGCTTCCTGGCAGGATTGTTCATGAATTTCGTTTCAAGGGCCTCATAGGAACGGATCAGTTTCATCCTCGTTTCTGCAGGATCAATGACCTCGTCTATGAAACCACGTTCATCGGCCACATAGGGATTGGCAATCTCATTTCTGTATCTGGCAGCCAGTTCTTTTTTCATGGTTGCCGGATCTTCAGATGCGGCCAGTTCTTTCCTGTATAATATGGCTACCGCTCCTTCCGGTCCCATTACTGCAATCTCTGCGGTGGGCCAGGCAAAATTAAAATCACCTCCCAGGTTCTTGCTGTTCATTACACAATAGGCCCCCCCATATGATTTGCGCAGGATCACCGTAATCCGGGGTACCGTTGAGTCGGCAAAAGCGTAGAGCATTTTTGCACCGTGCCTGATGATCCCGTTGTGCTCCTGATCAATACCGGGCAGGAAACCGGGAACATCTTCAAGGATCAGAAGGGGGACATTGAAAGCGTCACAAAACCTGATAAACCGGGCCCCTTTATTGGAAGAGTCGATATCCAGTGTGCCTGCCAGGGTTTTAGGCTGGTTGGCCACAATGCCGATCACTTTCCCGTCCAGCCTGCCAAAGCCAACCACGATATTCTGTGCATAGTTTTCTGAAATTTCAAGGAAGGAACGTTTATCGATGATCAGGTTGATCACATCCTTTACATCGTAGGGTTTATTGGGATCATCGGGAACGATATCCCTTAGTTTCTCTTCAATATCAGGGGTTTCATCTTCCGATATCTCCATTTCCGGCGGATTCTCCATGTTATTGGATGGCAGATAGGAGAGCAACTGGCGCACACCCAACAGGGTGTTCTCTTCATCTTCATACACCATATGTGCCACTCCGCTTTTTTTGGAATGGATACCGGCACCCCCCAGGTCATTGAATGTTACATCTTCATTTAACACTTCTTTCACCACATTGGGTCCTGTTACAAACATATAGCTTGTCTGGTTGGTCATAAACACAAAATCGGTAATGGATGGAGAGTAGACCGCCCCTCCTGCTGCGGGCCCCATAATTACCGAGATTTGCGGTATAACCCCCGATGATTGAACATTGCGGTAAAAGATCCCTGCATATCCGGCCAGGCTTGCAACTCCCTCCTGGATCCTGGCACCGCCCGAATCTATAAGCCCGATCATGGGTGCGCCCATTTTTTGCGCCATATCCTGGATCTTCATGATCTTTGCCGCATGGACCGTACCCAGGGAACCTCCCATGACTGTGAAATCCTGGGCGTATGCAAATGTGAGCCTGCCACGGATCAACCCGTGTCCTATAATGACCCCGTCACCATAGGCCTGCTGTACCTTGCCAAATCCGGTATCCGACTTATCGGGCGTAACATAAGCATCAATCTCCTCAAATGTATCTTCGTCAAACAGAATGTCGATTCTTTCCCAAGCGGTTAGTTTCCCTTTGGCATGCTGTCTGTTTTCAGCTCCGGTATCGTGTTGGTTTTCATACAGCTTCCGTCTTTCGAGGAAACGTGTGAAATTTCTTCCTTTAACATCCATGCGTTAATCCTTAATGCATCAGATAAGATTTGTCAAGGTAAAAAAAAAGTTCCTGGTCTTATCAAACATGTTGCAAAACTATAAAAAATCTTAAAGCTTTAGTCAAAGTAACCCCGATCTGCCGCTGAGGCCCTGTTTACCGAGGATGCAGGGATCAGTGCGCCCCTGGTCAGGTAGCCTCCCCTTCCGTTTCTGCGGTAAGAATTAATGACTACCCGGTAGCGCTTTTGGTGATCATTAACCCGTTTCGCTGATCTGTTTGAGGCGATAATAATCCAGTACCTCAATGGATTTTCCATCTACCCTGATCAGTTTTTCAGCATTGAATTCCTTGAGCATCCTGATGACCGTTTCTGCACTCATTCCGGAAAGTTCCGCAAGTTCT
>JANTFK010000261.1 GCA_024763595.1 Bacteroidales bacterium
AATTGTGAATAAACTGGAAATTGACAGATTTCGGGTGTATCTTCCGGAAAGGATTCCGGTGAATGATCAGGGGATTGGAGCGGGACAGCTGGCGATCGGGGCCCACATTGTCAAAAACAGATAGTTATGTGCGATACCTGTGGATGCGGCCAGGATAATGGCCAGGTAAAGATCTCCCGGCCCGGTGAGGGAGCAGATGTTCATGACCACGGTCATGACATAGGTCACAACCACCCCCATGACCATCAGCATCTTCATGGCACTATCCACAACCACCCCCATGACCATTCCCTTGACACAGGTCACAACCATGACCATCCGCATTCTCATGGTGCGAATCACACCCATTCCCATGACCATTCCCATCCCCATGACCATTCCCATCCCCATGACCATTCCCATCCCCATGACCATTCCCATCCCCATGACCATACCGGACAGGCCGGGGAACGGTTGATTCTGCTTGAAAAAGATATTCTGGGCCGGAACAACCTGGTGGCCAGCAGAAACAGCGGCTATTTTGAAGCCAAAGAGATCCTGGCCCTGAACCTGATGAGTTCCCCCGGCTCGGGTAAAACCACGTTGCTGGAGGCAACCATCGGATTATTGAAAGGAGAGCGGAAGATGGCTGTCATTGAGGGCGATCAGCAAACCATGAATGATGCGGAGCGCATTGACCGCACCGGCGTACCCGTTGTACAGGTTAACACAGGAGATGGTTGTCACCTGGATGCGGAGATGATTCGTCAGGCTGTAGAAAAGCTGCAGCCGGAACAGAAAACGTTGCTCTTCATTGAGAATGTGGGCAATCTTGTCTGTCCCTCCCTGTTTGAACTGGGGGAGAGGAGCAGGATCGTGATTATCAGTGTGACAGAGGGTGATGACAAGCCCGTGAAATATCCCACCATGTTTCAGTATGCGCAACTTTGCATCATCAATAAGACCGATTTATTGCCCTATGTGGACTTCGATATGCAAAAAGTCAGTGAATATGCCCTGGGAGTAAATCCTGAACTGGAAATGCTGGCACTATCTGCAAAGAGCGGTGAAGGTATGGATAAATGGATCAGCTGGATCAGGAATCTGGGTTAACATTAACCCGGGTCAATATTAATCTGTATCCACATTCCACTTCCTGAGCAGTCCCTTGTATGCCCTCACATCCTGTTGCCGCTCCATTTTTTCATATTTTCCGGGTATGGCCCTGCACCCTTCCAGGAACTCAGCAGCCGTGCCATTAATGTGATCGATGCTGTTCAGGGCAAAGGTCCTGCCCATCGGGTAATCACTGTTGAGCACCCGGTTGTATGCCCGTATTGCTTCCTTTTTCTTTCCCAGACGGTAAAGGATCTCGGCTGATAATACACTTACATCCGGGGCATCGTCAAAAGCGGTTTTCTCCAGTTCCCGGAGCGCGATGCGGGAACTGTCGCCCAGTTGCAGGAGGCCCTGCGCTGCCCAGTAGCGGACCGCTCCATCCTCATGCTCCAGCAACCGGGTCAGTTTTTCTGCATTCCGTGCATCTCCCTCAGATGCCAGGAAGGCAGCATCAAGGATCTCCTCATAAGGTACGGATCCGCTACGCATGTAGTCGTAAATGGGGGTTCCGCCTGCACGGATGTTCCGGTCGGCTTCGGGGATAAAACCTGCATCCTTCATGGAGAGTGCCATCTCCCGGGTTGCCTGGCGCATGGTCACCAGGCGCTCTGCAGAGGCAGGGTCCCCGGCCAGGTTATGCACCTCCCAGGGATCCTTAAGCTTATCATACAGCTCTTCCACCGGTTTGGTTTTCCACCACCTGGACTGGACCTCATTGCACTGACCGTTACGGTAAGCCTTGTCCCAGGATTGCATGGAAGGAGCCCTCCAGAGGTATTCCAGGTATTGCAGGTAAATCCGGTTGGGATTAAAATTCCGTGTGTATCTGAAATTCCTGTCAACGATGGAACGTGACATATCGTAGCGTTCATCCATGCGGTCACGGAACATATAGACATAGGGCGGCTCCTCTCTCTTGTACTTTCCCAGGAAGGCGCTTCCCTGCATATAATCCGGTGCATCCAGATCCACAAGGCTCAGCAGGGTAGGGGCCAGGTCTACAAAGCTGACCAGTCTTTCCACCTTCGAGCCCGGACCGGAAGCAGGAAAGAGGTGTTTGTATTTTTCCGGGATCCGGATAATCATGGGTACATGGGTGCCGGTTTCATACAGGAAACGTTTGCTTCGTCCCAGAACTCCCCCATGGTCACTGTAATAAAATACAATGGTACTCTCTGCCAGTCCGGCCTCATCCAGTTCCTGCAGCAGCTCTCCCACCCGGGTATCCATCTCTTCAACCTTATCGTAATACTGTGCCCAGTCATGCCGGATCTCAGGGGTGTCGGGATGATAGGGGGGAAGGGTCACATCGGCCGGTTTGTGTCTCAGTTCTTCAGCGGGAATAGATTTATGAATGGAGCTTTCATGGCTGATGGTGATATTGAAGATGGCAAAGAAAGGCTGGCCTTCCTTCCGGTTATTGTAATGCGCTTCCCGGCTGCATTCATCCCACATGCTCGCCAGGTCAACGGGACGGATATTGTAGTCCGTTTTACTGTTGTTGGTACAATAGTACCCCTGGTTCCTGAGGTATTCAGTATAGAACCGGACAGTTTCCGATTTTGGATAGTAGCTGCGCATCTGTTCATTTCCGTTGGAACAGGCATAAACCCCGGTGATGATCGTATTGCGGGCCGGGGCACAGACCGGTGTATTGGCATAGGCATTGGTATAGAGAAATCCTTCGGCAGCCAGCCTGTCCAGGTTGGGTGTCGTGGCGAATTTATCTCCGTAACACCCCAGCATACGGCTGTTATCCTCACTGGTGATCCAGAGGATATTGGGCAATTCTGTGCCGGTTTTTTTACACGCAGTGGTCAGCAATGTGGTCAGCAAAAAAAGGAAAAAAGCATATCTGGTTTTCATTGTTCAGGGATATTAATGTTGCATCCGCCCTGGATCCGGGCTGAAGCAGGGTTCCAGGTTGAAAATAATATTATTTCCGCGATTGGACAACCCCTGCCGGTTTTTCCTGTCGTCCAGGCAGTGGATGAGCTTTGGGGAGACGGTTTTTTCTTCATTATAATAATATGCATCATACCGTTCAACGGATACGGAAGGTGTGGGTATATTTAACCAGGATAGCCCTCAGGTTACTGTCCGGAAGAACGGGATCATATTGGTAGCGGCTGGTGTTCAGGGCATCGTTGTAGACCAGGTAGAGGTCATTCCCTTCCCTGGGATTATACCTGATCCGGGCATTGATATAGACACCGTTCGTCAGACTGTTGTACTGGACATAGCTTGAGGCTGATAATTTTGTTGAATACATATAAGTAAGCTTGAACCTTACCAGGTGGGAGAGGTATACCTGGTCCAACGATTTAAAATCGATGCGGTAGAAGTAATATTGCAGGTTCAGTCTCCAGGTACTTTGCAGACTCAGGGTCTGGAAGAGGCTGAAAGAGTTTCTCCATCCACCATAATAGCTTCCGATGTAAACTATCAGCCCAGCTCCATACATCCGCTCCTTTGATGAGTAATAGTATCCTGAGAACCCTGCATTATGGTACTGTCCCGGTGCGATAGAAATTTTATCTGACAGGCTGAATCCGTTTTGAACATCATCATAGATATATTTTGGGTAGATGCTCAGATATGCGGAATTCTTGGTGGTTAAATTATAACTGGGAATAATCTCCACTGTTTCAAGGCTCCGGTCCCGGTTCCGGAAATAGTAGGCCCCTGAAACGGAAAACAGTTGCCTGGCAACCGGGGAATCTCTGGGCGAGATCATCCCATAGCCAAGTTTATGACTCAGTTTGGTAAAGTTGTTTCTGAATTCAAAACCCATCTCCGGGTTGTATCCTTCCCCGGCTCTTTCAAAACCAATTCCGTAAGAAAACCCTTCGTAAGATCTTTTCTCAAGGAATAGCTTATTCCGTGCCTGATTCATGGACAGAGCATTTTCGGTAGATGAATCTGCTGTCTGGGCCCAGGCGAGTTTCAGATAGGTGTCCCCTTTCAGGTTCAGAATGGCGTCTGCACCCAGTCCGGCATAATAGTCGTTGTTATTTCCAATTCGGGAGTTACCCATGAATCCCACATAGGAGTTCTTATTCAGGGAGACCTTCCTTCTTATTCTAAGTACGGAGTGGTTCTCCGTACCAAGCATCTGATTACCGCTGTCATCTTCCAGTCGGCCGGTCTGAAGGCTCATACCCCCCAGGTCCCACTTGCCGGCCCTGCCGGTAATCCGGCCGCCCCCCCAGATGGGTACCTGCTGTCCTTCATAAAGGCCGATCCTCCTGCTGTAAAAGAATTGTCCCTCCTCTCCAAAACTGAAATCAAATACATTGGCTCTTTCCATAAAGAACTGTCGTTTTTCAGGAAAGAAGAGCGAATACCTGGTCAGGTTGATCTTCTGGTCATCAGCCTCGGCCTGGGCAAAGTCGGTATTCACTGTAAGGTCAAGTGTAAGGTTCTTTGCAACTCCGTACTTTATATCCATTCCGGCGGACCGTTTCCAGGTGTTTTTAGCCTCATAGGCTGATCCCTGATCATTTAGGTGGCTGACAGCCTGAAATCCTCCCAGGATATAGGGAGAAAAGTAGAGGGGGTTGATACTGGGGACATCTTTCATTTCGGCCTTCCGGTAACGGGAAACTTTCGCCCAGCTGAAGAAGCCCCACTGGTTTGAGATCTCGGGGTAGGTATACCACTCACTGTAACGGGCCACATAACGGTAGGCCGCCAGTCCCATGGTCGCCTTGTTATCCACCAGCTGGTAACGCAGTGTGGAGAGGGGTATCCTGAATTCCGCAAACCAACCCTGCGCTGTAGTTGTAGTTTTCACCTCCCAAAGTGCATTCCAGTCCTTGTTGAAGGGGAACATCTTTCCGGTAGATTCACCATCATTCAGAATCTGAAAATCGAGGCGCAGTGCAACAGGCGAAGTGGAAAAATTCAATGCATTTTCATAATCATTGAACACATCTAGGCAGAGGCCGCACCAATCATTGTTTAAGTTCATTTCATCCCTGATCTTGCTGGATGCCTGGATCTTCCCAGGTTCCCTGTCATAGTTGAATGCTGCATAATAGAGATACTGATCGGTATACCCTATTTTAAATTCAGAACGCTCGGTAGCCGGTTCCCCGGAATTGGGGAGACACATGATGAGTTGATGCGCTTCCTTTTGTTCCCAGGCAGGTTCAAAAAGATTTCCGTCAAATACAGGCTCCTGATCAAGCCTGGAAATGATCAACGGATCCTGGGCAAAGTGATCCACGGGATTCAATAACCAGATACCCACCAGCAGGAGAAATGCCGGTCTGTAACGTTTGAAAAACAAAAGGCTTTTGTTTTTCAACAAGTTACTTTTTATGTATATACGAGTCAAGCTTCCTGCTTTCTGCCTCCGGTAATGCAGATCAGCTCACTGTTCCAGGTCCACTTTCAGAATAAAGGGATCAAATACCTGGCTGATATAGAGATACTGCCTGTAGATTATGGCAGTGGAGCCACCGCTAATAGCTGAACCGTCTGTCCGGAATAGGG
>JANTFK010000262.1 GCA_024763595.1 Bacteroidales bacterium
TATTAAAGACAGGAGCCCTCAATACCATCAGTGGGAACCATTCCCGCCCTATCAGGAGCAGTATAACCATCATTTCTGGAAGGAGGGGAGCAGTTACCGGGGGGGAGGACATGGCGGAGTTGACCTGATCGAGCTGGGTTATTTTGCTGAGGCTGTGCGGGACAGGAAACAGACGCCCATTGATGTATATGAATCTGTTCTGATGAGTTGTGTTGTTGGCCTTTCGGGCGATTCCATTGCCGGCGGCAGTCAGCCTGTGGAGGTCCCCGATTTCACAAGGGGAAAGTGGAAAACACGTAAGCCAACATTTGCCATATAAAATATTGAGTATATGAAACGGTTATGCGGGAGCGGTAGCGGTGGCATCCGTTCTCAAATTCTCAAATAAAATGATGTGCAATTGAAAATTTTATACGGATGAAAGCGATGATGTTAACCGGTATCCGGCAAATGGAGATGATGGATGTTCCCACTCCGGTTATTTCCGGTGATACGGATGTACTGATCAAAATGGAAACCCTGGGTGTATGCGGATCGGATATTCATTATTATGTGTCAGGAAAAATAGGGAGTCAGGTGGTACAATATCCTTTTACAGTCGGTCATGAGGGATCCGGAAGGGTGGTGGCTGTTGGGAAGGGTGTTGCGAGGGTGAAACCGGGTGACCGCATTGCCATTGATCCGGCCATGCCCTGTTGGGAATGCGATCAGTGTAAAGCAGGGCGCCCGCATACATGCCGTAACCTGAAGTTCCTGGGATGTCCAGGACAGGCTGAGGGAGCGCTCTCCGAATTCATTGTGATGCCGGAAACCAGTTGCTTCAGGATTCCGGACAGGATGTCGCTGGACGAGGCTGCTATTTCGGAACCCTTGTCCATCGGGGTCTATGCAGTGAAACAATCCATTCCCATGAAGGGGGCGAAGGTCGGTATCCTGGGACACGGTCCCATTGGCATGAGTGTGTTGCTGGCTGTGCGGGCCATGGGAGCGAAGGAGGTGTATGTGACAGAGAAAATAGATGCGCGGCTGAAGATTGCAGAGAGTTCGGGTGCAACCATGACAGCCAATCCGGACAAGGAGGATGTGGTGGAAAAGATATCACAGAAAGTGCCTGAATTGCTGGATGTTGTATTTGAGTGTTGCGGGCAGCAGGAGGCCCTGGAAAATGGAGTGGACCTGTTGAAGCCGGGGGGGAAACTGATGATCATCGGGATCCCTGAATTTGAAGCATGGTCAATGCCGGCTGATGCCACCAGACGCAAGGAGTTGATCATCCAGCATGTGCGCAGGCAAAATGAAGCGGTGCAACCCGCCCTTGACATGATGGAAAACGGGAAAATTGTAGTGGAGCCCATGGTTACACACCGCTTCAGTTTCAGGGATACCAAAGCTGCATTTGACCTGGTGGCAGCCTACGGGGATGGTGTTATGAAAGCCATGATCGATTTTGAGTAATAACCGCATAATTATATGATGATGAACAGGAGATTATTAAGTTTAATGCTGATGGTTTTGCCGCTGGTGGCTGCAGCCCAGCCTGAGCAACCCATCGAACAATGGAAGGGAAAGACCATACTGCTTATCGGGGCCCATCCCGACGATGATTCTTATTCCATGGGTACGCTGGCCATGTTGAACGACAATGGAAATGAGGTCTATATTGCCATGCTGACCACCGGAAATGTGGGGACACAGGACCCGGACCTGGGCATGATGGACCTGGCCCTGATCCGGAAACAGGAGGAGCAGTCAGCCCTGGCCACCATGGGAATACCAACCGACCACTATATCAATTTCGGGTATGATGACGGCATGCTGGAGTATGAAAACAAGAAGGAGGTGGTCTCCAGGCTTGTGAGGCTGATCAGGCAGATCCGCCCGGATGTGCTTTTCGCATTTGATCCCGGAAAAGGATCCCAGCGCTGGCACAAAGCGGATCACCGCACAGCCTCCTATCTTGCCGCCGATGCTGCCCGGGCAGCCATGTGGCCGTTGCTGTTTCAGGGACAAATTGCCCTGGAGGGATTAAAGGCACACGAGGTGAGAGAGTATGTACTCTATGACTCGGCAGAGGAGGATATCAATACCTGGGTGGATATCTCTGACTATAAGGAAAAAAAGCTGGAAGCACTCTCAAAATATGTGAGCCAGTTCAGTTCGGGGTGGAACGATTATAAAGGACCTGACCTGTCGCCGGAGGAGAAAGCAAAGGTCAAAGAGATGCTGGAACAGTGGTTTCCCGACCGGAACGGGGTTCCGGTGGAGGGGTTCAGGTACTATACAGGATCTCCCGATGATATTGGCAGGTAACCAGGGTGACTGGCAACATCAGGATGACAAACAACATCAGGATGACTGGCAACATCAGGATAAAATCAATATTAAAATGATTAACAATAGAAGTATGACTGCGAACAAAAATGAACGGGGTATCATGAAAAATCTGTGGATTGCACTTGTTTTACTGACATTCCCTGTAATGAGCATTTACAGCCAGAAGAACGTGGGTCTCGGAGCGCAACCCCCGGCCTGTCCCGAGATACTATTTGACGGTAGCCGTGCTTCCCTGGACGAGAACTGGATCTACTGGGAGGGACCAGGTTTTGCCGCTGAAATGCCCATTAAATGGGAGATAGTGGCTGACCCGGTGGATGAAGGTACGGTACTGAGCAGCGATGATCCCGCTGCAGTTGGAGGGAAATATGGGGCTGCGGATATTGTCACCAAAAAGCAATACAGGGACTTCCGGCTTCATGTGGAGTTCCTCATTGAGAAGGAGGGGGGCAATTCAGGGGTTTATCTTCAGAACAGGTATGAGATACAGGTACTCGACGGCGACCGGAGCATGCATGGCATGGGTGCCGTAATCAATGAAGTGGAGTCGCCCTATTACGCGTATAATGGCGTTGGGAAATGGAATTCCTATGATATTTTGTTCCGGGCCGCCCGTTTTGAAAACGGACGCCGGGTTACCAAAGCACTGGTTACGCTCTATTTCAACGGGAGAAAAGCATATTCAAATATTGCCATCAACCAGGTATGGGGAGGCGCCCGGTCAGGGATTGACGGGGGAAATGACGGCGGAAAGGGAATCACGGATTCTCCACAGGGATTGAAGCTGCAGGCAGAAGGCCATGCTGTGCTCTACAGGAATATCTGGATCCAGGAGATGGATCTGCAGAAACCGGATACCGATTTTTAGGAGAATCCCTGAAATCTTTAATAAGGAGCAACTTTCTCCCAGGTCCCGCTGGAAACCGATTTTTCCAGGGCTTCCAGGACTGCCACACATCTCAATATACTCTGGTAACTGCGTGGTTCTTTACCTGTCCGGAACATCTCAACCATATCCACATAGGGTTTTGCGGGATCTGTTTCTTCTACCCGGGATTTTAATTCGGTCAATCCATCTTTTGTCTCCACATAAGTATCCCAGCCATGGCTTACGCGTTTGAATATGAGGGTGGCAAAAAGGCCCGACCGGAACACCAGCGTGGCGTTCCCGTTCCCTCCATCCCTGCTCACTTTGACCCTTTCCACATCGTCTCCGAACATATAGAGCAGGGGTTGTACCAGGTGTACACCATAGAAAAAGATCCCACCGTATTTTGAATCCATATCCACCGGTCCGGAACGGATCACCTGGTTGATCTCTCCCAATCCTGACAGTTGATCCTTTATGTCCATTGTGGCAGTGCTGTGGGCAATGGTGGAATAGGAGGTTACCGGTGTACCCGATTCCCTCGCCATGGATAGAAAGGCTTTCCCCTCTTCGGCCCTGTAACAAAAGGGTTTATCAATGAAGGAAGGGATCCCTTCCTTTACAAAGGGAGCAGCGGCCTTCAGGTGGTATTTGGCATGCCGGTGGTCCACGATCAAGGCATCGATCTTACCCATCATCTCCTTGGGGTCCTTCACTTTATTGGGAATACCCCCTTTTTCCATGGCCTTCCGGGCGAATGCTTCCGTTTCCCCCCATACATATCTGACCTCCACACCAGGGAATTTCTTGTCAATGTTGAACATTTTTCCAAACCCGATGGTGTGAGAGTTCTCGGCGCCAATGATCCCGATGCGGATGGGTTTCAATGCTCTTCCCGGGCCTTTAACAGAGGAGGCCTTTAGCAGCGACGGGGCAATGAGAGGAATGGAGGAAACAGCTACCCCTTTACCCAGCTTTTTTACGAATGATCTTCTTGATTGCGACATTGCAGGTATAAAAAATGAAACAATTAAAGTGGAAATATATGTTTTTTCATGCAGTTTTTCTCAGGTTTTCTGTATTTTCAGATTTTTCATTTTAATCGCGATCATTTTAAACACTGATCATTCATAACCTGACACCACATCCATTATGAACAGACCCATTCTTCATTCGATTATGCCCGGATTGTCGATCCTGATGCTTACTGCTATGTTGCAGGTGAAGGCTCAGGAATCCCTTGTTGCAAAGAGGTATTTCTCCGGATTTGACGAGGCACATGATACTTACAACGCCATTTCAGCTGCCAGTGACGGAAAGATCTATTATGTCCTTTCATCTGCATCCATTGATAAAGGAGGGCAAATGTATCTTTATGATCCGGAAACCGATAAAACCGAGTTCCTGGCAGACCTGACTGATGTTTGTGGAGAGAAAGATGCGGGGGCCATTGCACAGGGAAAGAGCCATGTGCGGTTTTATGAGAAAGAGGGCAAATTATATTTTGCCACGCATGTGGGGTTTTACGAAATGATTGACGGGATGGAGCGGCTTCCGGTCAATGCACCTGAAGGCTACAAATTATATCCGGGAGGGCATATCCTCTCCTATGATCTTGCAACCAGGGAGTTTGAGGACCTGGCCCTGGCACCGGACGGAGAGGGGATCATTACCGTGGATATGGATATTGCACGGGGGCAGATATATGCCATTACCTGGCCCAAAGGATACTTCATCCATTACGATATTAATAAGGATAAGCTATATAATCTCGGGCTGATCTCTGCCAATGGAGAAGCCGGTTTCCCGGGTAACGATTACCGCGTTCTGTGCCGCTCTATTTTTATTGATCCGGCAGACGGGAAGGCCTATTATTCCACGTCAGAAGGAGATATATATCGCTATTCACCTGATGAAAGATCCATCAGCAAGGTCGAAGGAGTGAACCTGAGAATCGACTATTTTGGAAAATATGATCCCACTGATCCGGGAAGTATGGGGTATAACTGGCGTTCAATTTTCTGGTATGCTCCGGAGGGTGTTGCGTACGGAGTTCATGGAAACTCAGGTTATCTCTTCCGGTTCGATCCACGCAAGCCTGAGATTGAAATTGTTGAGCGGATCACCTCGGAACCATCCAGGCGGTGCGGAATGTTTGATCAATTCAGTTACGGGTACCTCGGATTTCTGCTTGGTCCCGATCATGAAACCATCTATTATCTGACGGGTGGCCCCATCTATATTAATGGCAAGCGGTTAAAAGGGAAGGATCGCATTGCCATGGGCGCAGCAAAGGGATTGGAAAACCTCCATTTAATAACTTTTCAT
>JANTFK010000263.1 GCA_024763595.1 Bacteroidales bacterium
TTCTACCATCCACAAGTTACTAATAAAGAGTAGCCAAGTCAATTATTATTTATATTTATAAAATTAAAACCATCATCCATCATGACCACATCTTCCATAAAATCAAACATGGGTATAATTGTAGCGACCGGATCAGTCTGGGGCCTGACCGAATTTGCAGCGGGAATGGGCCTTCAACAATGCGCTGCCCTCTATACGGGTGCTATCCTGACCGGTATTTCCTTTTTCTGGGTCTCCTTTACCTGGAGTATTACGAGGAGGCTCTTTCCCCTGCTGATGATCGCCGTTATGGCAGTCATGTTTAAATTCCTGGATGCCCTGTTATTGCCGGTGGCATGGAACCATGGTTCCATTCTTAACCCGGTGTATGCCCTCTTCACTATTCTGGTGAGTTTTTCACTCCTCATTGCCCTGTTTAAAAATCGTTTCCTGAGAAGCTTAGCAGGCAGGATCATTACAGGGGCCGGTGCTGCAATCATAGCCGTTGCCCTGTTTCCCCTGGTAAGGTTTGTCACCGGGAGCCCTGCCTGTCTCTATGCTTCCTCCACTATTCCCCTGGCCATTTACACTTCACCGGTAACCATTGGCATTTCTATGATCACTGTACCTCTTGGTTACCGCTTAGCACAATGGTATACAACAAAGCAGAGCACCTCCCCTGGTACACACACTTCCTCGTTGTTGTCCAGATTATGGCCTGCAGCTGTACTGATCAGTTCTGTCCTGATTATTACCCTGGCCAGGCTCATATAGTTCCGGTCTTAACACACAGGAATATGATTAACTTCTACCATACACTGCTTGAACAGATCCGGTCGGGTTCATCGCTGGTACTGGCAACCGTGGTACGTGCAAAGGGATCCATACCACAGAAACCGGGCAGCTCGGCACTGTTTGGCGAAAAGGGTCTCATTGCCGGAACCGTGGGGGGAGGCATACTGGAAGGCGAAGTGCATCATATTGCTGCAAATGTGATGATCTCTGAAATATCTGATCAGTTCTATTTTAATCTTGACAATGATGAAAATGGAGAAGGTGCCATCTGCGGAGGAGATAGCGAAGTGCTGGTCGATGCAGATCCGTCGAAGCACCTGACCATTTTTGAAGCGATGGAAAAGAGCCTGTCGGATCACCTGCAAGGTTATTTACTGACCACAGTGAGTCATAAGCATGACAGGGGCAGGTCCATCCGCAGATACTGGATCGGTCAGGAGCAGGATTATGAGTTGCCTGCAGGACTGGAAGCACCTTTAAAAGCTGTGCTCCCGGGTCAGATGAAACAGGCAGCCCGCTATGGCTTTACCGAGGTGGTTGTTGACCCGGCTACCCCGGGCTGGTGTGAAATGGCCTTCCTGGAGCACATCAAGCCCCTGCCTCAGTTGATAATTGCCGGTGGGGGCCATGTCGGGAAAGCCCTTGCCCACCTGGGATCACTTCTGGAATTCGAAGTTACTGTTGCAGATGACCGGCCAGAATATGCCAGCGCTGATCATATTCCCGATGCGGATCACCTGGTGGTCAGGGAGATCGGTTCGGCCATCAGAGAGATAAAAAAAGACCGGGATACATACATTGTCATCGTTACCCGGGGCCATCATCAGGATAGTGAAGCACTGAAAGCCTGTATCGGGTCGGATGTTGCTTATATCGGAATGATGGGTAGTGCGCATAAAGTAAGGATCATAAAAAAGAAGTTTCTTGAAAATGGATGGGCCTCGGAGGAAGCATGGTCATCGATTCATACACCCATCGGAGTGCCCATAGGATCTGAGACAATTCAGGAGATCGCCATCAGCATCGCTGCACAGCTGGTCGGGGTTCGAAACAAAAACCGGGATGAAAATGTTGAATAACCGGGCCATCATACTTGCTGCAGGATCATCCAGCAGAATGGGGAAACAGAAACTTCTGATGCCTTTCGGCGGAGAAACGATCATTGAAACGGTTGTAGACAATGTACTTCACTCCAACATTGAACATGTAATGGTTGTACTTGGAGCCAACCAGGAAGAAGTCAGGCAGCAAATCGGGTCCAGACCCGTTGATTTTTGTTATAACCCGCAACACGAAGAGGGAATGCTCTCCTCTGTAATCTGCGGATTCAGGGCAATCCCGCCCGATACGGAAAGTGTTCTAATATTTTTGGGCGATCAGCCCGGCATACCTCCATCCGTAACCAACACAATCATTCAGGCATACAATGAAGAGCTCTTCGGGATTGTTATCCCGGTGTATAACTACAGGCGCGGACATCCGCTGCTTGTGGACATGAAATACCGCAGGGCCATCGAAGAACTGGACCTGGAACAGGGGCTCCGGGCATTGCGGCATCATTTCCCGGAAGATGTTCTGGAAGTGGAGGTGGATGAACCCGGAATCCTGCTGGATATCGATACACCGGAAGATTATAAAAATGCAACTAACTGAAATAGTGATGGAAAAACTTATTCGTTTCAATCTGAACGGAAAAAATAGGGAGATCACCATTGATCCCTCCCGCACACTGCTGTGGGTACTCAGGGATCAGTTTGGATTAACAGGTACCAAATATGGATGTGGCGAAGGCCTGTGCGGAGCCTGTACCATCCTTCTGGATAATGAACCTGTCAGGTCCTGCATGTATCAGGTTGGAGATGTGATGGACCATGATGTGGTAACCATCGAAGGGCTCTCCTCAGGAGACCGGCTTCATCCTGTCCAGAAAGCCTTTATGGAAAAGGATGCCCTGCAATGTGGTTATTGCACGCCCGGTATGATCATGAATGCAACGGGACTACTTCTTTCCAACCCTGAGCCCACCCGTCAGGAGATCATCTATGCCATGGAGGATAACCTGTGCAGATGCGGGGCCCATATCAGGATCATTGAAGCCATCCAGGAAGCCAGCCTGGAAATGAAATCGAAAAATCATAACGGATGATACAGCGCAAAAAAAATCCGGAACTTGCAACCACAAAAAGTCGCTTTGATCTGAAAAGAAGAGATTTTTTTACGCTCCTTGGCGGTGGGATTGCAGTATACCTCAGCAGTGCAAATCCATCCCAACTGCTGGCACTTCCCCTGATCCGGCAACGTGAGGTGCCTGAAGATTTCAATGCTTTCCTGACCATTCATGAAAATGGTACGGTTATCTGTCATGTGGGAAAGATTGAAATGGGACAGGGTATCATTACCTCACTTCCCCAACAGGTAGCCGATGAGTTGGATGTCTCCCCTGATTCCATCCAAATGGAAATGGGCGACACTGCTACCTGCTCCTATGATGCAGGGACATGGGGCTCCCTCACAACCAGGGAATACAGCCATTATGTAAGGGCTGCAGCAGCAGAAGCCAGGGCGGTTCTGATCCGGATGGCAGGGGAATATCTTCAGATCAGCCCTGAAAACCTGCAGGTAAAAGAAGGGGTAGTCTATGATGTTTCCAATCCTGGGAATAAGGTAAATTATGGCTGGTTAACCAAAGGCAGGCGCATTGAAAAGTCCATGAAGGAAAAACCCCCGGTTAAGGACCATACTGCTTTTCATTATGTGGGCCAACCCATGCTTCGCAGGGATGCCATGCTGAAAATTACGGGCCAGGCTGTTTATACAGCCGATGTGCCACTTCCCGGACGAGTTTACGCAAAGATCCTGCGGCCCCCTTCGCACCAGGTGAAACTGAAAACAGTAGATTATTCTGAAGCTGAAAAGATGGATGGTGTGGAGGTTGTCAGGGACGGAGAGCTGATTGCGGTCCTGCATGAATCGCCCGATATGGCCGAACGTGCACTTTCCACCATCAGGGCAACCTACACAACCGACGTAAACACTGTAGACGATAAAACAATATTCGAATACTTGCTGCAAGCACCGGCCGAGAGCAGGGAGGTAGCCAGCAACGGCAACCTGGCTAAGGGTACAGCGCAATCGGAAATCATTGTGGAAAGCGAATTCCACGATGGATATAAGGCACATGCACCCATTGAACCCCATGCAGCCATGGCCAGGTGGGAAGGTGAAAAAGTGACCGTCTGGTCCTCCTCTCAGAGCCCCTTCGGGGCACAGGAAGATATTGCACAGGAGTTGGGACTGGAACTGGAGAATGTGCGGGTAATTCCTCCTTTCCTTGGAGGAGGTTTCGGGGGCAAGATCTACCATCCCCAGGTGCTGGAGGTGGTAAAGATCGCCAGGCTGGCACAAAAACCGGTATTGCTTGCCTATACACGTGAGGAGGAATTCTTCATGGACTATTTCAGACCGGCTGCAGTGGTCAGGATCCGTTCGGGTGTTACCAGGGAGGGAAAAATGATCCTGTGGGATTACAAACAATATTTTGCAGGAAACCGGGGTTCCGATACCATTTACCAGGTTCCCCATGCCCTCACCACCGGTTATGGTGAAAAACGTGATTCTCCGGTTCATCTTTTCAAAACCGGAGCCTGGCGCGCCCCGGGGAATAATACCAATACATTTGCAAGGGAATCTCAGATCGATATCCTGGCATCCGCGACAGGAACGGATCCGGTGGAGTTTCGACTTAACAACCTGACCGATCAGAAGATGATTGAAGTAATTACAGCGCTCAGGGACAAATTCGGATATACTCAAGCCAAAGGTCCCAGTGGACGTGGAATCGGTATGGCATGTGGTATAGATGCCGGTACCTGGGTAGCCGTGATGATCGAGGTCAAGGTGGATCGGGAGACAGGCAGGGTCCAGCCTTTAAGGGCCGCCGTTTCGCAGAATATGGGAATGTGTGTAAATCCGCAGGGAGCAATACTGCAGATGGAAGGATGTGTGACCATGGGTATGGGATATGCACTGTCAGAGGATGTGGAATTCAAAGGCGGCAGTATCGTTTCCGGGAACTTTGACACCTACCAGCTTCCCCTTTTCTCACAGGTGCCTGAAACCATCGATACAGTGATCCTTGACAGGCAGGACCAACCACCCCAGGGTGGGGGTGAACCGCCCATTATTTGTATGGGAGGTGCACTTGCCAATGCCATTTTTGATGCATGCGGTGCCAGGGTCTACCAGATGCCCGTCACCCCTGAAAGGGTGCTGGAAGGGATCAGGAAGCAAGCCTGAACCAGATTTGGCAGTAAATCAGAATTAAACTAAATTTGTCCCCGCAATTTGAAGCCCCTCCTCCAAAGGTGTTCCTTTGTTGCCAGGGAGCTCCGATCAGCTTATCCCGGCTCCATAGTTCAAGGGATAGAATAGCGGTTTCCTAAACCGTAGATCCAGGTTCGAGTCCTGGTGGAGCTACAATCACAAACCTCTCTGCCACAGGCAGCGGGGTTTTTTTATTGATTGACTGCCAGGCAAACCTGAGCAGGCAGAAAATAAAAAAAAACGTTTGCCGCGAAGCGGTATTGAGGTTTGTATTTGGGCTGCGGAACTTTCAGGAACTTGAGGCACACCAGTGCCGAAAAATCCTGGTGGAGCTACAAATGATGCATATATATCAATCAGTTATAAATGTTTTGAACTGATCTTGACTTAGAAGACTCCTTTTCGGAGGATCTTTTTCATTTCCAT
>JANTFK010000264.1 GCA_024763595.1 Bacteroidales bacterium
CTCAATAATCTCCTCTTTCGTTTTCATCCGTTCGATTTATCTATCTTTGCTACTTTGCAATGTGTTTACGAAGATACTTCTTTCATGCGAAAACTAAATCTCCCGGACTATGAATTCCGCTACAGGATGGAAGGGGAGAGTCGTTATATCCTGGATATTTTCAGAAAACGCTATGTGATGCTTACACCGGAAGAGGAGGTACGGCAGCGCTTTGCCAGGTACCTGGTGGAAGAGAAGGGATTTCCGGCTGCATTGATCATGACCGAATATACCCTGAAGCTGAAGGACCTGACCCGCCGGTGCGATATCCTGGTCCACAAACCGGTCGGACATCCTGCGCTCCTGGTGGAGTGTAAGGCCCCTGCAGTAAAGATCAACAGGGAGACTTTTGACCAGGCGGCACGTTACAACCAGGCTTTTCATGTGAAGTATCTGATGGTTACCAACGGGATGAAGCACTATTGTTGTTACCTGGATTTTAACACACGAAAAATCAGTTTCCTAAAGCAGATACCGGTATACGATGAGTTGGAAAGCAGATCCATATGATAGTCGTCACCCGGGATGAATAAACTGGAACAACCATTCGCTTTCAAAGTTCTCTCCATTGAACAGCCAATCTTTTTTTTCTCCCACAGGAATGAATCCGGCTGTCCTGAAGAGTTTGATGCTTTCGCTGTTGTCTGCTGCTATATTACAGTAAAGCTGGTGCAGGTATAACACCTGAAAGCAGTAGTTCTTCATGGTTTCAATCGCTTCCCGGGCATAGCCTTTCCTGCGGTCTGTGGCATCAGCGATCAGGATGCCGATCCCGGCTCTCCGGTGGTGGGGATCAAAATCAAACAGGTCGATGGCCCCTACGGGTCGTTGATTACTGCGCAGCTGAATGATCATGCGCAGTTGTTTCACCTGGAAAATGTCCCTGGTGGCATTTTCCAGGTACTGTTGCAATACATCTCTTGAGAATGGGGTCAGCGTCCCTGAGATGAGCCATACGGAAGTATCGTTCTCCCAGGTATATAACAGGTCCAAATCCCCTGGTTCTGGTGCCCTGAGGGAGATGCTTTTGTTGGCAAGGATATTCACGTTTATTTCTGCTTATAAGAGATCACCCTGTAGCTTTTTGACTCGCCGGACAGTGCCCTGAAGGAATCTGTCCCGGCATCGTACAGTACCTCGATCTCTTCACCGCTTTCGTCATCCACAAGAATAATTGCAAAATCCTTGTTGCTCAGCCCGGGGGTATCTACAGCCAGGGTCAGTCCTCCTCCTGATATAACTCCTTCTTTGTTCAGGATCTCCACATACCAGAGGTCCTGCATCCCGATTGCTTCATTGGTGAAACGGGTGTAAAGTCCGCTTAACCCGTCATTGAGGGGAACATAGAAGGTATTATCACCTGCGGTGTTGATGGGATACCCGATATTGGTGGGCTGGCTCCAGGAGCCGTCTATCTCTCTTTCGCACCGGAAGATATCATAACCTCCCATGTTAAAGTGCCCCCTGGAGGCAAAAATATAGCGCCCTTCGGCCGGAGCAATATAGGCAGAGGTTTCGTCCTTATCTGTATTGATCACATCACCCATATTAACCGGCTCACCCCATGGCCCGCCAGGCTGACGATCCGAATACCAGATATCCAGTCCGCCCTGCCCACCTCTGCGGTCACTGGAGAAATAGATGCGTGTTCCATCCGGGGTGAATGATGCATGTACCTCATCTGCATGAGAGTTGATGGCCCCCGGCAGTGGTTGTGCAGGGCTCCAAAGTACTCCGTCATAATTGCTGAACCAGATATCTTTATCACCTTTACCGGGAGCTTTTACCAGCAACAGGGTCTTACCGTCTGCAGAGAGCCCGGTGGGGAGCAGATCCCCGTCGGAAACAATTTGCGGAGTGATCAATACCGGCATGCTCCACTGTTCTCCCTGTCGGGTTGACATGTAGACTGCCTCATAAAATGTTTTAGAGTTGGCCCACACCAGCATCCTCCCATCTGCCGATATTACGCCGTTGTAATCGTTTCCTTCCGAATTGATGGGCTTATTGAAATAGAGTGCCCGCAGGTTCAGTTCGGCATCCCGGATGATCTTCCCCCTTTCTACCTTTTCAATCTCTTCCTCGGTGATGCGTGCGTTATAATGCTTCTCGAAATCCTTCAGGGAACTGAAGTGTTTGAGCGCATCCAGCGCTGCATCCATCTGGTTGGTTTTTCTGTAGGCCTGAGCCAGATAAAACCAGGTGTGATGTGGTGCCTTTTTCTCGGAAAAACGGTTGGCCTTGTATTTCAGGCTGATATTTTCGGTGGCTTCTTTAAAGTAAGGAATGCTCTTTAACTCCTGTCCCATGATTTTACTGTAGCACATGCCCAGGTAGAATTTCACATTGGCATTACCGGGTTCCGCGGTCAGAACTTTTTGAAAGAGTGCCGCTGCTTCAGCATAGTCCTCTTCCTCATCATACCAGTAGAGCGCATCATAAAAATTGGTTTCTGCTGTTGCCTGCTGCGCCCGCAGAGGCAAAGATATTATACATACCTGCAGTGCAAATAAGAATAGCCGCTTCATCACATATCTGTTATGTCGTCACCAGTGCAAGGTCAGTTATCCAGCTTCAGATCTTCTGGTACCTCTACCTGTTCCATTTCAATAATCACATTCCCGGAAATGTTAACTTTGAATTCGACCCTTCTGTTCAGCAACCTGCCACCGGGGGCATCCCTGTTATCGCGTGTCCGGTTGCGGGCCACAGGCTGGCTTTCACTCATCCCGGTCACTTTCATGCGCTCTTTGGAAACACCTTTCCCGATCAGGTAATTGTAAACTGAGGTAGCCCGCTTTACAGAAAGACGCTGGTTATATTCGTATGTTCCAACCGCATCTGTATGACCGGTGATCTCCAGTTCCATGGATGGGTATTTCTGCATCAATGGTACCAGATCATCCAGTTTTTCCCTGGCGGACCCGGTCAGGTCATATTTATCAAATGCAAAGTAAACGGGCCTGAGCAGATATTTTTCCGGTGGAGGCTCCACCACTACTACGGGTACAGGCGTTACCTCCGCTGCCACCTCTTCTGGTTCTTCCGGCTCCGTGAGGGCCACTGCAACCGGGACAGCATCCCTGGCAATCATTTCGAATTTAAAGAGATCAAAACCGGGCAATTTGGATTGAGCAAAAATGAACGAAGTGCCCTCTTCTGCTATTCCAGTGGGTGCCATGGTAAAATCATCATCTGTGGTATTCAGTGGATATCCCAGGTTTACAGGCACTTCGTGCCAGGTGCCATCCTCTTGTAGCTCTGTATAGAATACGTCGAATCCGCCAATGGTACTGTGTCCCTGTGAAGCGAAGTAGAGCCGTTTCCCGTCGGGGCTCAGACAGGGATTCTCTTCATTTAGTTTGGTGTTGACGGCCGGTCCCAGGTTGACCGGTTCACTCCAGGTACTGTCTTCCTGCAGGTCACTTCGAAAAATATCCATTCCGCCCATTGAGCCTTTCCTGTTACTGGAAAAATAGATCGATTTGCCGTCGGGCGAAAAGGTGGCGTCCGCTTCAAAGTATTTCGAATTGATCGGTTTGCCCAGAGATTTGGCTGGGTTCCACCGGTTGTTTTTATAAACTGAATAGTAGATGTTACCGTCAAACTCATCCATAACGGCAAGCAACATGGTTTTGCCGTCGGGTGAAAGCCCTACCACATCCATGTTCCCGTCAGATACAATCGAAGGTGTAATGTTCAGGGGTTTTCCCCAGACGTCCCCCTCTTTCATACTTACATATACCCCGTTATAAAAGGGATTCTTACCCATAAATGCCAGCGTCTGCAGGTTATTGGAAACGACCATATTGTACCTGAAACGATGTGTTTCATTGAGCTGACCCAGGTTCCCAACCTTGTAATCCACCGGGTTCTCGGTACTTACAAGTGCATTGGCACAGGATGATATCTGCTGGTCCACGTAATCCTTTAACAATTGATCTTTTGGATCAATATAGGTACCGAACTCATTATACCGGGCGATGGCCTTATCCATCTCCATGTTGATCCTGTACGCATTACCCAGATAAAGCAGGGCATCGGTTGGTGCGGTTTCCACTCCAAGTTTTCCCTTCCTGGTATCCGGTGAAATGTTCTTCACTGCTTTTTCCAGGTAGGGGATCGATTCCGTTTTTCGTCCCGGTATCCGCAGCAGGCACTGTCCCATCCTGTAATTCACATAAGCGTTGTCCTGGTATCCATTTTTATATACCTTGCCAAAAGCGTACAATGCTTCTTCATAATCTTCCTCTGCAAAAAAGTACTCCCCGTCATTGAAATCGACCTTTACATTCTGGGCGACAGCCATGGTTGCCAGAAGCCAAAGGGGAAGGAGTAGGAAAAATCTTCTCATTATTGCCTGATTTTATGTGAATATTACAAATTTAAAAATTTAATTGACAGGACAATAAAAAATAGAATGAAGGACTACCGCTCTTTACCCCTGCGTCTTCTCCATAATACAATCAGAAAAATAAGGAAACCGGCCCCGCACCCGATGATAATCATCGCGGGCCAGTACCTTCCCGGTGCCTGCCGGTCCGGTGCATCTGCATGGTCCGATGCATCTGCATAAGCCCCGGCTTCTGCCGGTGTTTCGGCGAGGTGCTCTTCTTCTGCTGCGGCGGTTTCACCTGAGAGCTCCTCAGATGATTCTGTTTCAGCGGTTATCTCCTGTTCTTCAGCAAGTACTGGAGCAGGACCTTCCTCTGCTTCCAGGGTGTCAGCAGGAACCTCCTCTTTTGCTGTTGGTGCCGGTGTTTCTTCCTTTACCCTGGTCAGCATTTCTTCCAGCCTGATCCCCTCTTTATCTGACCCGGGTGTGATATGAAGGGACCTGGTCAGTTCTTCATAGCCTTCCCCTGTATAGTGGAGGTTATAGGTTCCCTGTGTGAGGGTAAAACTAAATGCCCCGTGATGATCGGGCCTGACCGCGAAGAGGGTATCTCCTGTTTCACCTGCCACCGTGTATATGGCCAGCATCGCCGGATCGGTCATGCCGTCTACTGTCTGCAGCGTACCAAAAATTTTGTAAGGACGCGGATTGCTTTCCGAATAAATGTTCATATAGTAGATATCGTGCAGTCCCATACCCCTGGGGCTGTACAGGGAGTAATATGCCCCTTTACCGTTGTTGACGGGCTGAAAAAAGCGGTCATCATCCGTGGTGTTGATGGGATATCCCATGTTGACGGGCTTTCCCCAGGTGCCATCGGGCTGTAGCCGGGAACAGAAGATATCATAGCCCCCCATGTTGTCATGACCAAATGAACTGAAGTAGAGGGTTTTTCCATCCTCACAAATAAAAGGAGACTCCTCATTATATCGGCTGTTTACCGTACTTCCCAGGTTTACGGGTTTTTCCCATGAACCATCCGGCCGGCGTTCCGCTTTGTATATATCCAGTCCTCCACGGGTCCCTTTCCGGTTGCTGGTAAAGTAAAGTGTCCTGCCGTCCCTGCTGAGGCTTCCGTGGGATTCCC
>JANTFK010000265.1 GCA_024763595.1 Bacteroidales bacterium
AACAATCACAAGATTCTCTATCATATTTTAAATGCTTCCCCGTTTATAAATTGATCACAAAATAAACTAAATGCGTATCGACCTTCAAAATTTTCGAACAAATAATTGCTATTTTTGACGCAAATCAGGTTGTCCATGAATCATAAACGCGGCAAAACTACAAAATATTTAGTCATTCTCTGGTCACTCTATATACTGCTTATTGCAGTTTTCGTGGTGATCATGGTGCTTATTGGAAAAGGAAGATTGGGATTTATGCCCGATTTTGCCCGGCTGGAGAATCCGCAAACCAATCTGGCTTCCGAACTGATTACCGAGGATGGTGAACTACTGGGTAAATATTTCCTTGAGAACCGGTCATTTGTGGATTACGGGGAACTGGCCCCTCATCTGGTAAAGGCTCTTGTGGCAACCGAGGATGTGAGGTATTACAGGCATTCGGGGATTGATGTGCGTGGTCTCGCCAGGGTCATTGTCTACTCTGTGCTCCTTGGTAAGAATGAGGGCGGAGGAAGTACCATCTCCCAGCAACTGGCGAAGAATCTTTTTCCCAGAGATACAACGGTATACAACTCAAAGATCAGACGGGGCCTTCATCTGGGCATCAATAAATTCAAGGAGTGGAATACCGGGGTCAGGCTGGAGCGAAGCTATACGAAAGAGGAGATTATCAGCATGTACCTGAATACGGTTGCATTTGGAGGAGAATCCATTGTGGGAATCAAATCGGCTTCACGAACTTTTTTTAATACGACCCCGGATTCCCTTACCATTGACCAGGCTGCGATCCTGGTTGGAATGCTTAAGGCACCCACAGCTTATAATCCAAGGATCAATCCCGAACGTTCATTTTACAGGAGAAATACGGTAATCAGTCAAATGGTGAAGTATCACTACCTGGACAGCGGGGTGGCAGATTCCATCAAACAGCTTCCCGTCAGGGTGGATTACAACCTGGACAGCCATTATGCCGGACATGCAAATCATTTCCGGATATTCCTGGCAAAGTTCATGAATAAAACAAAACCGGAACCTCCTGAAAAAAATGCGGGCATTCTTGCCTGGGAACGTTACAGGCGCGACTCACTGCGGTGGGCTGATGACAGACTGTTTGGATGGATCAATAAAAACTTCAAACCCGACGGTTCCCAATACAACCTTTACAGCGATGGTTTGAAGATCTATACCACCCTGAATTATAAAATGCAACAGTATGCTGAAGAGGCCGTAGAGGTTCAGATGAAGGATTATCTTCAACCTGAATTTTTTAAGGAGAAGAAAGGGAGAGACAATGCGCCGTTCGAGGACCTGACAGATGATGAGATCAGGCTGATCCTCTACCGTTCCGTCAGATGGACCGACAGGTACAGGAACATGAAAGCCGGAGGAACATCCTGGGACTCCATTCTCCTGGCCTTCGACCAGCCTGTTCCCATGCAGATCTTCTCCTGGGAGGGCCCGGTTGATACTGTGATGACCCCCATGGACTCTATACGCTACATGAAACATATCCTGCGTGCTGGTTTTATGGCCATGGAACCGCACAGCGGGGAGGTTAAGGCTTTTGTGGGAGGGCACAATTACAGGTATTTCCAGTATGAACATGTTTACCAGGGACGCAGGCAGGTGGGTTCCACCATCAAACCTTTTCTCTATTTGCTGGCCATGCAAGAGCACTACTCGCCCTGTAAAATGATACCGCTGGTACCCATTACTTTCAGCAACATCATCGACAATAAGGATACCACTTATACCCCTACTGCTCCGGGAAGGAATCCTCTGGCGGGAAAGATGGTCTCCCTGAAATGGGGGCTGGCCAATTCTCATAACTGGGTGTCAGCCTGGTTGTTTAAGAACTTTAATCCGGAGAATGTGATCAAACTCATGCGTAAAATGGGTGTTACTTCCTATATTGACCCGGTTCCCAGCATGATCTATGGCACTTCTGATATCTCCCTTGAAGAAATGGTGGGTGCATTTAACACATTCTCCAACAGGGGAATCTATGTAAGTCCCCTTTATGTAACCCGTATAGAGGATCGTTACGGAAATGTGGTTTCCACGTTCCATCCTGTTGAAAAGGAGGCTATCAGTATGGAGACTGCTTACCTGATGATCTCCCTGTTAAAGAATGTGGTGGATATGATTGGCAGCTACAAAGGCGTTTATTATTCGGGAACAGCCCACAGGCTTCGCTGGAAATATCAATTTAAGGGTGAGCTGGCCGGAAAGACAGGAACCACACAGAATCAAAGCGACGGCTGGTATATCGGACTGGCTCCCAGGTTGTCGGCCGCAGCATGGGTGGGAGGGGAGGACCGTTCCATTCACTTCGACAATCTGAGAATGGGGGCAGGTGGAAATATGTCACTGCCCATCTATGCCGAATTTATGAAACGTGTCTATGCAGATTCGACCCTGAATATAACCATGGAAGATGAGTTTGAAAGGCCGCTGGACTTTTATGTGGATCTCAACTGTCCCGATGTCATGGAACCCAGTGGAACCAGTGACTATGATGATTTTTAACCCTGTGTTCGCTGAACCAGTACTTTGTTTCCGGTTATCCGGATATCCCAGCTTTCGTCTATGATTTCCCTGGCTTTGCGGTAATAGAGCAGGGTCCGGATACTGGTTGTGCGTTGCTCGTTTCCCTTTTTAAACTCACCGCTGAACTCATAGCTGGTAGAGAGGGCATGGTGGCTGTGATAGATCCGGATGATCTCCACAACAGTGGCAATGACCCGGTATATCTCCCCCCTGTTGGTCTCGCTGTATTCATCTTCGAACTCTTCACTGAGCACACTGAAGTTAACAATGTTCTCCAGGTAGCTGGTACTTTTTCTGGCGAAAAGGACCTGATAACGCAATCCGCTCTCTGTTTTAAAAAAAAACTCAGCACCCGTTTTGATCCCGGGTAACTGAATGGGGTAAGGCATGATAGTGTGCCTGAACCCTTCCCTGAAAAGGGGATGCGTTTTATGGCGGGTACCGGACATCAGCCAAACAGGTATCCGGGTAACTCCTGCACCCTGTTCACTTCAATGATCTTCAGGCTGAACCTGGAAGGATCCAGGTGCTTCCTGTTAAAAGCCGGCATGAGGATCCGTTTCATTCCCAGTTTCGCTGCTTCTCCCAGACGCTGACCAATCCTGTTCACAGGCCGTATCTCCCCTGACAGGCCTACTTCACCGGCAAAACAGGTGTAGGGATCAATGGGAATATCAACCGTTGATGAGAGTACTGCAGCAATAACAGCCAGGTCAATGGCAGGATCATCCACACGGAGACCTCCTGCAATGTTGATAAAGACATCCTTGGCAGCCAGTTTAAAACTGGCACGTTTTTCCAGTACGGCCAGTAACATACTCAGGCGCCTTGTATCGAATCCTGTGGAAGTACGTTGAGGGGTTCCGTAAACTGCGGAGCTGACCAGGGCCTGGATTTCGATGAGAATGGGCCGGATCCCCTCCACGTTGGCAGCAATGGCAGATCCGCTCAGATCGGGCGGATGCTGGTTGATCAATAACCCGGACGGATTGGTAATCTCTTGTAAACCCGCAGCGGTCATTTCAAAAACCCCGATTTCTGCTGTGGAACCAAACCGGTTTTTACTGGCACGCAGAATCCGGTAGAAGTGGTGTGAATCTCCTTCGAACTGAAGCACCGTATCAACGATATGCTCCAGCACTTTGGGACCGGCAATACTTCCCTCCTTGGTGATATGTCCGATCAGCATAACCGGCATGTGCGTCTCTTTGGCCACCCTCAGTAAGCGGGCAGCACAGTCCCTGACCTGGGAAATGGTTCCGGGGGCTGATTCGATTTCATGAGAATAGAGCGTCTGGATGGAATCGATGATCAGCAGTTGTGGTCTGATCTGTGTAATATGGGTGATGATATTTTGCAGGTTGGTCTCGGCAACTATCTGACACTGCCCATTCCCACCACCCAACCTTTCAGCTCTCAATTTTATTTGCTGAGGACTCTCCTCTCCAGATACATAGAGGGTGGTCTTATCAAGCCTGAGTGCAACCTGTAGGGCAAGTGTGGATTTTCCGATTCCGGGTTCCCCGCCCACCAGGATCAGTGAACCGGGTACGATGCCTCCGCCCAGGACCCGGTTGAACTCACCATTTTTCAGGTCGATTCGGGTGATCCGGTCAGCTTCTACCTCTTCCAGCCTGGCCGGTTGTGTAAAGGTATCTGATTCTCCTTGTCCAGCATAAGATATTTTCCTGGGAATACGCTGTTCCACATAGGTGTTCCATTCACCACATGCATTGCACTTGCCCAACCATTTGGCCGATTCAGCCCCGCAGTTCTGGCAAACATACACCGATCTTGTCCTGGCCATATCAGGATGTTTTCCGGATGATTGCTGTAGTACTGTATCCTTCCACCACGGGAATGGTTCTCACAATCCCGCCCCATTGGGGTACCACTTCGTGACCCACAACCTCTTCGATCCTGTAGTCACCTCCTTTTACCAGGATATCAGGTCGGATGATTTTGATCAGGTTCAGCGGGGTATCCTCTTCAAACAGGATGATATGATCCACCATGCCCAGGGCAGCAAGCACCACAGCTCTGGACTGCTCATCATTCACGGGCCGTCCTTCCCCTTTCAGCCGTGTAACGGACAGGTCGCTGTTAAGCCCTACCACCAAATGGTCACCCAGCTCCCTTGCCCTGGCAAGAAGGTAGACATGACCCCGGTGCAGCAGGTCGAAACAACCATTTGTAAATACCAGGCTGTTTTTTTTCCTGAAAGCGGGTGTAAATAGTTCCAATGCCCTTTCCAGGGTAATAATTTTTCCGGTTATCTGTTCGTAGTTAAGCATCTTAATCTGCAGTTACTTCTGTCGTGATTCGCTTTCCCGACAACATGAGTACCAGATATGAAACGGCACCCAGCATGATGGTAAGCAAAGAATTGGATTCATGAGCCAGGATGGCATAGGCACCTCCCAGTTCCAGTGGAAAGCCATATACAAATACCAGCCCTCTTGAGGTGATCCAGTGGTAGGCCCCGAAACCGGCCGTTACAGGGGCAGACATGCCCAGCCCGCCAATCACCAGTAAAAACATTCCATCCACAAAAGTGAGGTCCGAAGTCTCCTTCAGGGCAAAGACCACCACCCAGGTCATCAGGATATAAAACAACCAGATAATCAGCGAATGAAAGATAAATTCCCATTTCCGCTCCATTTTATATATGGTTTTCAATCCATTCAGGATCCCAATGGCGATCTCCCTGATCTTCCTGATCAGGGAAAAACCGGCCAGTTTTTTTCTGAAAATATAAACAATCAGGAAAAGGATCAGTAATGTTCCTGCCGTGACCAGCCAGAATATCCAGGCACCTCCGAAAGATGCTCCCAGTTTTTGCTGCAACGGGATGAACACCTGCTCCCTGAAAAATGCACCAAATTTCCCCATCCAGCTGAAGAGCAGTACCAGCATGATCATGATCAACATGAAAAGATCCACCACCCGCTCAACG
>JANTFK010000266.1 GCA_024763595.1 Bacteroidales bacterium
AAAAAATCAATAACCTGTATAATGGATTAATCATCCCATTTCAGGATCCTCAGGAAATCATATTCCTCTGGATTTTTAACATATTTCTGAGCTGCACGATAATCCTCTTTAGTAATAAAGTGCAGGTTGTTTCTGAAGATTGCCTGTACCTGTTCAGATTCAATATTCACAAGGCGGGGCTTTACTTTCCCGTTCTCATCTTCCACATCTTTCAAATACAACGGAGCAATGTTCCCTTCCCGGTCTATGGTGGTCATACAACCTGTTTCTCCGCGCTTAAACAGGGTGTATACACCCAATCCCAGCCGCGTGGTATAAGAGAGATCGAAAGCTATGGGACGGCAACACCTTAATTCATAACCAATCTCTTCGGGACGGCTTTTCACATTTATCCTGAGGGTTTTCAGGTGCTGCTGTGTAAGCATATTGAAAATATGTGATTTACTTACATTTCCCAGTTCAGGGTGACCATGATCATCATAGGTGAAGTTGATTCCAGTATCTATTATCTCCTGATCACTCATAAAATGAAAAACTCCCTCACTGATCATGGCAACACCATAATCAATACCCAGTATCCTTCTTTTGACCATGGATGACACAACCATACGGGTAATCTTATCAAATGTGATTTTGGTCTTATTGAACATTTCGGGGATAATAATCATCGGATAATGACACGCTGTTCCAATTCCGAAGGCAAGGTGTCCCGCTTCTCTTCCCATGGCACTAACTACAAACCAGTTTCCGCTGGTTCGTGCATCTTCGTAAATGGTATTTGAGATGCGTACCCCCTCTTCTTTGGCTGACTGGTACCCGAATGTAGGTGTTCCCTCTGGCAGGGGAAGATCGTTGTCAATGGTTTTAGGTACATGGATATTTTTTACATCCAGTTTCTGTTTTGCCAGATACTTGGCAAGCCTGTTAGCCGTGGAAGCTGTATCATCTCCACCGATGGTCACCAGCAGTTTTACATTGCTCTTCTTAAAGAAATCAACTCTAAACTCGTCATCTTTAGGTTTATAGCGACTCATTTTCAATGCAGAGCCACCCCTGCTGTATATCTGGTCGGCATACCCAAAATCGAGGTATTCAAAATCAGGTTCGTCCGAAAAAAGACTCTTGTAACCACCATTAATACCCAGCACGTTGTATCCGTTATTTATAAAAACCTTTGTTACCGAACTGACTACTGTATTAATTCCGGGCGCAGGCCCTCCGGCACAAAGTATCGCTACAGCTTCTTTCATAATTACAAATTAGTTTTTATAAGATGCATTTTCTGATTAAATGTAATTGCAAGCCGCTAAAATAGGTAAAATTGGTATTATAATCATCTAAAAAGAGGCCTAAATTAGTAGGCTTTTATTATTAATTTTACCAGAAATCTGCCTGCACATTTCCCGCTGCATGCGGTGGGGTTGGCTGGTTCAAATGGTATGGTACATGCACACTATGATAAATATCCGGAATGGTTTTAATAAGTTCTTCCTGGTCAAGTGGACCAGGTGGTTGCTGATATGGCTTCTTACCATACCCATTAAGTTGTATCAATGGGTCATCTCCCCTGCCCTTCCCAAAACCTGCAGGTACTATCCTACCTGTTCCGAATATGCCATAGAAGCTCTGAAAATCCATGGCCCCGTAAAAGGATTGATCATGGGAACAAGAAGGATCCTGAGTTGCCATCCGTGGGGCGGTCACGGGCATGACCCTGTTCCTCCAAAAGGAACCCCTCTTTTTAAAATCTTTAACCCTGGCAAAAGATGAGGCGGCTTCTGCTGATGATGGCTCTTATTGTGTTGCTGGCCTCCTGCAGGCAGGGAACTGAATCTTACACTGAACCTTACAGTAAACCCCTGATCAGTGTCACGATTCTGCCAGAGCAATATTTCATTGAACAGCTGGCCGGAAGCAGTTTAGAGGTACTTGTCATGGTCCCTCCCGGAGCAAGTCCGGCCACTTATGAGCCCACCGTATCCCAACTCCGGAAACTGGATCAATCCATTGCCTATATGCAGATGGGACACCTGGGATTCGAACTGGCATGGATGGAAAGGATCCGGAAAATAAATCGTACCATGAAGATTGTCGATCTTTCAGAAGGGATCGACCTGATGGAAGAAACGTACAGTGAAGGGATACAGGCTCATCTCCATCGGCAGCAACATCACGGGATCGATCCACATACATGGATGTCGGTCATCAATGCCAGGATCATTTCAGGGAACATCTACAAAGCATTGCTCGATCTTTTCCCGGAAGACTCGCTTGCGCTGACCGGCAGGTATCAGGCATTCTTACTGGAACTGGATTCCCTGCATGCAACAATTTCTGAATCCCTTTCCGGCCTTGAAGAAAAAAATTTCATGGTCTATCATCCGGCGCTTACGTACTTTGCCAGGGATTATAACCTGGTACAGCATGCATTGGAAACCGGGGGTAAAACCCCCTCTCCCGCCCAGATGAAGCGGATGATTGATCTGGGCCGGCAATACCAAATTCACCACATACTTATTCAAAGTCAGTTTGACCGGTGGAATGCCGAGGTCCTCGCCCAGGAGATCGGTGCAACTGTTGTACAGTTTGATCCCCTGGATCCAGACTGGAAAAAACAAATGCTTTATATTGCAAGTCAATTCAAAAAACCTCTGCAATGAACAAACCACTGATTGAGATCAGAAGCATGGATGTGGCCTATAAAAAACAAAAGGTCCTGCGCAATGTATCCATTTCTGTTTTCGAAAAAGATTTTATCGGCATTATCGGCCCGAATGGCGGGGGGAAAACCACACTCATCAAAGTGATAGTGGGGCTCCTGAAGCCAACCAGTGGTGCCATAGAATGGACCATTGAGAGGTCCGATATCGGTTATCTCCCTCAGGGCAGGCAATTGGATGACAAATTCCCGATTTCAGTAAAGGAGGTGGTGGCATCGGGGCTTGAACGTGGTCTGAGAATGGGAATCAGGAGTAGTATACAGGAACGAAAAAAGATAGATGAAGCACTGGAACGAACAGGACTCACCAGCCTGAGATCACGCCCCATAGGTGAGTTATCCGGGGGAGAATTACAGCGCACCATGCTGGCCAGGGCAACCGTATCCTCCCCCAGACTGCTTGTACTGGACGAACCTGATACACATGTGGATAACCAGTTTGAGATGGAACTCTACAGTTTGTTAAAAGATTTGAATGCTCAAATGACAATACTGCTGGTTTCGCACGATATCGGGACCATTTCACCCTACATAAAAACCATTGCCTGTGTGAACCGGAACCTGCATTATCATTCTTCCAATGAAATCACGAATGAACAGTTAAAGATATATAATTGTCCTATTGAGATCATCACTCATGGAACGGTACCTCACCGGGTTATGAAAGAACACAAACAGTTTTAAAATGGACCTTACCCAGCTCCTGCAATATAATTTTATCCAGCATGCCTTTCTCGCAGCATTATTGATGTCGGTGGCTTGTGGCATTACAGGTACCTATATCGTTTCTCGCCGCATGGTTTTTATCAGCGGAGGAATTACCCATGCTTCTTTCGGGGGTGTGGGGATAGGTTATTTTCTGGGGTTTGCTCCACTGGCAGGAGCCGCAATCTTTGCCGTTCTGGCAGCACTTACCACGGAGAACCTGACCCGCAGAAAGATTCTCCGCAATGATTCGGTTATTGCTATTCTGTGGTCCCTGGGAATGGCACTGGGTATCATTTTCATCTACCTGACGCCCGGTTATGCTCCAAACCTGATGAGTTACCTGTTTGGCAGCATCATTACCGTGACGCATACCGATCTCAGGCTTATGTTCGCACTGGCAGTCAGTGTTACAGTAACTTTTGTCCTGTTATTTAAACCCATACTATATATTGCTTTTGATGAAGATTTTGCAAGAACCAGGGGAATTCCTGTAACACTCTTGAATTACCTGTTGATTATCCTGGTGGCACTGACCATTGTACTCAGTATCCGTACAGCCGGAATCATCCTTGTACTCTCAGTACTGACCATTCCGCAGAATATTACAAACCTCTTTACCAACCGTTTTGGCCGCATCATGATCGGATCCATTATCATCGGTTTTATCGCCTCCCTTCTGGGCCTGGTGATTGCATACTTTTTCGATATTCCTTCTGGAGCAACGATCATTTTTACACTGGTGGTCATGTACCTGGCGGCCCGAACCATTAAAGTTCTTACTTTTGGAAGGTCTAAATATTCTCACAATACTGCAATATGAATCTGAAAGAGACTGTTGAAGCTGCCTGGGATGAGCGGGCATTACTGAGTAAAAGCAATGTTCAGGAGACCATTTTTGAGGTTATTGACCTGCTGGATAAAGGAATGTTACGTGTGGCTGAGAAAGGGAAGAGCGGCTGGCAGGTAAATGACTGGATCAAGAAAGCAGTGATTCTCTATTTTCCGATCCGTCAGATGGAATCCATTGAGGTCCCCCCTTTTGAATTTCATGACAAGATCCCGTTAAAGAACGGTTACAAAGAGAAAGGCGTACGTGTGGTTCCTCATGCCGTGGCCCGATATGGTGCCTATATCTCGAAAGGTGTGATTATGATGCCGTCATATGTCAATATCGGGGCCTATGTGGATGCGGGGACCATGGTCGATACGTGGGCCACAGTGGGCTCGTGTGCACAGATCGGGAAAAATGTTCACCTGAGCGGAGGTGTCGGTATCGGTGGTGTACTGGAACCGGTTCAGGCAGCACCTGTGATCATTGAAGACAACTGCTTTATTGGTTCCCGCAGTATCGTAGTGGAAGGGGTCAGGGTGGAATCAGAAGCTGTACTGGGAGCCAATGTAGTCATTACCAACTCTACACGTATCATTGATGTGACCGGAGACAAACCGGAAGAGATAAAAGGAGTGATCCCTGCACGTTCGGTAGTGATCCCTGGTTCATACACCAAAGCCTTTCCTGCCGGAGATTATCAGGTAGCCTGTGCTTTGATTATTGGCCGGAGAAAACCATCAACTGATTTGAAAACCTCCCTGAATGATGCGCTGAGGGAATACAATGTGCCGGTCTGATGCGGATTGGATTTGATGCCAAAAGGGCTTATTATAACTATAGCGGACTGGGTAACTATAGCCGGTACATCATTTCAAATATCTGCCGGTTCTATCCTGAAAGCGAGTGCTTCCTCTATACGCCCGGTATACCTGATAATACTCTTTTCCGTGAACCCGCAGGCGCTGTCATCAGAAAGCCAGGGGAAGGTATCGGAAGGTATATGGGTGCATACTGGCGCAGCTTCAGCCTGGCCCGGAAACTGGATAAAGATTCCATACAGGTTTATCATGGACTGAGCAATGAATTGCCCGGGGGTATCCAACACCACCCTACCCGGTCAGTCATCACCATCCACGACCTGATCTTTCTGGAATATCCTGAACTCTATAAACCGTTTGACAGGTATGTCTATCTGAAAAAAGTCCAGT
>JANTFK010000267.1 GCA_024763595.1 Bacteroidales bacterium
ATCCGGAAACGGGTGTGATTGAATTTAGTTGCGGTCTCTCACGCTCTATTCATCCTTTTCTTTCTCCCTGTTTTCCAGACGGTATTCATCTTTTTCCTTGCTCTCCCGGATCATATCCTCTTTGTTATCCATGACAGGCGATTCTTCCAGTGCCTTCCAGTTAAAATCCTCGTCGAAAGGATCCAGGGCTTTTTGAGGATCAAACACCCTCGGGTCCGGAGGTAATGACGCGTATGGTGTATAGTCGGGTGCAGCAGTAAAGAAGTCGGCCAGATCAGTGGCCCCTGCATCGTACTGATTCAGGTACGGAATACCCAGAATATTCCAGAAGGTCTTAAAAATACTTCCGAAGCTGAAGTGGCCGTGACTGACATAATCTTTTCTGACCCAGGGTGATATAAGCATCAGGACACTCCGGTGGGCATCGATATGGTCCACGCCGCCCTGGGCATCGTCCTCGGTAATAACAATTAACATATTCTTCCAGTAGGGTGTGTGCGACAGGTATTCCACAATCCGGCCCACTGCCAGGTCATTGTCTGCCATATAGCTTTCGCGGAACGGGTAACCGGCTTCGGGACGGTCTCCGGCACCATGGTCGTTGGGGATGATAACGGTTATCAATGCCGGCATGGTGTCCTGACCATGGATCCATTTTTCTGCAAACTCTTTCTGAAACTGGTCAATCCGGAACTGGTCGGGAATGGCCGTGTTATAGGTTGCGTACTGTTTTGAAGTGCGGTCCCAGATGGGTTTTGGCAACGGATAATTGATGTAGTGCCTGACACCTTCGTATTTGAATGTTTCATCATAAAGCGCCGGTTCAAACATAATGCTGAATCCAAAATTAAAGAAACCGACCCGATGGCGCTCCAGGTGATCCCACATGGAACCGGCCTCATTATAATCTTCAGGGTAGATGGCACCTGCTGCGCCGTTCATGGCATAAACCCCCGGGGCTTTTGATTTGAAATCAAACCTGCGATTGCCCCCGTAGCTGGCAGCCGTACAGGTCTCGCACCACTCGTTCGGGTATGTGTTCACCAGCCACCGGTGGCCGTCAGCCGAAACATCCGAATCCACATAGAAATTGTCGCCTATGGCAAATTCAGATGCAATTTTCAGATGGTTACGCATGATATCTGCATTTTGAACAGAAGCTGTCCGGGCCGCATTGTGGAATGACGCTCCTGTCCCGTACCGTGCCAGCTCCGCATCTCCGTCCCCTTTCTTAACCTGGCCGAATATCTCGTCATAGGTCCGGTTCTCTTTGGAAATAAAAACAATGTGTTTGATGGGACTCTCTTTCTCGCCAGGGTAGAGTGGAACCGGGTTGTTTCTGCGCCAGGCAAAGTTTTCGGAAGAGGCTTTCTGAAAGGTGAAATTATTGGAAACAACGATACCGGAATAGTGTTGTAATTCCTTATCTGATGGGATATCCAGGATTTGTACCGTTCCCTTCATCAGGGATCCGATGTAGCTTCCCGATTTGGTGAGCCTGAAGTTCCTGCCCCCGTTCGGGCCGCTTCCGAAGCCTTTGGCATTGGCCACAATTAACTTCGTTCCGTCACTGCTTACCGCTACTTTGGAAGGAAACCACCCGGTGGGGATGTGCCCCAGGACCTTCAGTTTTTCCGCATCGATCACGGCTACCGCATTGATCCCCGATTCGGCCACATAGAGTCGTTTTTGATCGGGTGAAAGTGCCAGTCCAAATGGAATGACGCCGCGGAATTGCCGTACTCTTGGTTCGGGTTTCAGATAAATGGTGTGTTCTACCGTATCTGTGGCGAGGGAAATCACAGAAATGTTGTCGTTGGTTCCGTTGCTCACAAATACAAACCGGTCGGTGGCCACCAGTGAATTGGGGCTGGCACCGCCCACGGCAGGGATCCCTTCCACTCTGGCACCCACCAGGTGGCCTGTTTTTGTCCGGGCTGTGACAACGGGCCGGTCAGGATCTTCCAGGCTGATGGTGAAAACCGAAAATGCTTCGGGCGAATTCATTTCTCCCAGTCCCGGTATGGAAACAGTATCGTTTTCAATGCCGTGAACCATCTCCTCGCTTCCGTAGGCAAACGGAGGAAATTTCAGCGCTTTCTCTCCAACATTCTTCTCCGTTATTCCATTGACGATACTGTACTGGAACATACCCACATTGGCCACATAGACTTTCTTTTCATCCGGGGAGAGGCATATGCCAAAAGGATATCTTCCTACCGGCACATTGTGTTCCAGTTTTCCGCTGGCTAGATCGATAATCAGCATCCGGAAGCCAATCTGGTCCACCGCGTAAAGCATTTTCCCGTCTTTTGACAGGGTCAGGTCTCCAATATACCCGTGACTGTAATCGGTTTCGCCTGAAACATACGAACAATCAATAAAGCCCTGCTTTTCCCCGGTGGCCAGGTCGAAAATGAATATTTTATTCTCCTGTCCGCCTGCCACATAAACCGTTTTGTTATCCCCTGAAACGGCCAGGCCCATAAAGACCGATGCCAGTACGCCCCGGTCGGTGGACGGACCGGGGGGAACCTGTTGCACTTCGGGCGCAGCGGATAACAGATTCCTGATAATGGTAATGGAAAGGGGCCCTGTTCCCGAGTTGGCCGTGACCGCTGTATTGCCATCGGGACTTATGGTGAGTCCGTACGGGTGGGGCGCCACAACAATACTTTTACCAACCGGAGTAATGATCCTTCCGTTGGGAATAATTGTTTCGCCATTTTGATAAATGCTTACATAGCGGTCGCCAGCCGGTGCGGTGATAATCCACGGGGAAGATTTCTTCTGTTCAGCACAGGAAATCATCAGGGTCATCACCAGTAAGCCACATGCTGTCTTGAGTTTCATGATAAATGGATTCATTTTTATTTCCAGGGATCAGTTCTCTCAAACATACATAAATTTCATTGATTCTGTATCATTCGAAAGGTTGCAGCTTGGTATAATTTTCCTGTATCGAAGATGCCCCGGGACTTTCTCCGGGGAGCTTCAATCCGCTGCTTTATCTGCCTGACCGGACGGTGGTATGTTCATTGATACATCCCCCGACCAGGTAGGTGTCTCCATCTTTGAGATCATGGAAAAAGATCTCCTCATGATCGGGAAACTGAACTGTATAGGCGTTCAGCTTCCGGTTGGCTTCCTCCGTAACGGAGGGATCAACCAATCCGGCTTTCTTATACATATCGGCAGCCGCCCAGAAAGCTGTACGCTGCTGGAATTCATCACCCAGGTTGGTGCGCGATGCAATAAAGGCATCTCCAAGCTGGATATAGGCTTTCCCGTAATCGCTCTTCAGATTGATCGCTTCTCGGGCATATTCAATGGCTTTGCAGTGCTCCTTTCTGGCACTGCTTACCACCGCCAGTTCATAATACCATTCGGCTCTGATTAATATGTCAATGTTTTCGCCCTCCAGGGCCTGTTCCAGATAGCCGGCTGCCTTTTCATAATCGTTCCTGGTGATAAAGAGCATGGCAAGGTGATGCGCGGATTCTGGTCCGGGTTCCATACTATACAGGTTCTCCGAAGCAGCCACACAGATATCCGAATGGTTACAACCTGCAGCACTGTATAAGTTGATCAATTTTTCCTGGTAGGCTTTATCCTTGCTGTACTGTTCAAACTGTGGTTCATAATAGTGATTAAGTGCTTCACAGGAAAGCATATTCTCCTTTAACATCATTTCATTGATAGCGGACCTGGTTCTTTCCCGGCGGGTACTGCTTCCCTTTTTCTGATCCAGGATCCCGCTTACCATCAGATAATCTTCAATAACCTGGTTGCTGTCTATTTTATCTTCTTTGTTCAGCGAAATGCCGGCCGATATCAGCAGCAGCATGACCTGCTCCCTCGATTCCTCTCCCTGGAGTTTGACGCTTTTTCTGAGCATTTCGTAGGCATGATGCACCTGTTCAATGTCTGTCCCCCGGTATGTGAGCAGGTCCTTTCCCTTGCGGCCCAGCACATTACCTTCCCCTCCGAAATATGCTATCCGCTGGTCATAGATCATCATCAGCGTATCGATCAGGCCCTCCCTGGCCGGCCCTTCAGGAGCTGCTTCAATGTAACTGCGGTACATGGTGGCCCCGTGTACATACATCTTCTCACTGGATGCCGGGCAATCGTGAAAGACGATCCACCAGGATTCGAGGGCATGCTCATAGACATTAATTAAAAAAAACTGCCTGTAGGCAGAGAGATACTTCCCGCAATGGATACTATCCTCGCTGCTGCTGTATTTTGATCTCTTCCCGTTCTGGGAAACCACAGGATTCACAAACAGGAATATCAGTGTTGTCAGTATGAATAACCTTGTAGTCATTTCTTTCATCTCTTTGTGCTATATTTGCCACCCTTTTTCCCTGAATGCAGCCTGGATCTCGCGGGGGACCGGTCCGGGCATACCTTTACCGATCATTTTTCCTTCAACCGATACGACCGGGGTGATATCCCTGGAACTGCTGGAGAGGAACATTTCATCGAATTCGTAGAGCCTGTCTGCCCCAATATCTTCCACACGTACCTCATCAAACAGCGCAAGTACCTGTTTCCTGGTGATTCCCTTCAGGACATTACTGGCAGGTGTAAAGATGCTTCCGTCCTTTACGAAGAAGAGGTTGGCCCGGGATGCTTCGGATATCAGGTCGGTGTGATACATGACATCCACGGCATGATATTCCCGTAGCTTTTTTCCCAGTCTCAGCCGGTTGAAATAATAGAGTGTCTTTATCTCCGGGTCGGGCCGGACATAGCTGTCGCGAATCAGGGTAACTCCTTTTTGAAAAGATGCTGCTGCAGGTCTTTCCCAATGGATATTCAGGACAATAAAGTTTGCCGGTCCGGTTACCGATTCCAGGTCGCCGGAGTATCCTCCGGTAACAATCACTTTGCAGGCCCCGTTCTCCAGGCCGTTCTTATGCTGAAGGTCGTGAATGACCGATGTAAACTGCTGCCTGTCCAGATCCACCTCGATGCCCGACAGGGTAAGCGAGTGATATAACCTGTCGGTATAATCGGCCAACCAGGGGATGGAACCGTTCCTGCTGCGAAAAAAATCAAACACACCGAAACCCCGTTGAAACAGAATATCGGATATATGGAGGTGAATATCCTCATACCTGGCCAGTTCACCGTTCATATAACAAAAACCGGATCTTTTCATATGCGGGCTTCTTGTACCCAAATGTAGCTACTTTTGTGATTATTTCCACCGGACTGTTATCGTATCCGGACTGGCTGTCCCGGCAAAACTTCCAATTGCCTTGAAAAAAGCAGGATTATTTGTAATTTAGTGACAATCGCATTGTTAACCTGAAAAACAGGGAACCATGGCAGATCATTCATCCGGCAGGTATATGGACATTATGCGTCCTGCATTTACCGTATTGAGGATTTTTATTGGCTGGCACTTCCTCTATGAGGGGCTGGCCAAGCT
>JANTFK010000268.1 GCA_024763595.1 Bacteroidales bacterium
GACCGATTGCCCCCCCGGTCCGGATGAACAGTAGGTGTCTTTCCTGATATCTGTCTGTTTCACCTCCACATCAAAATCTTCCGCCTCAGGTAATACGGCCACCGTGGCGGCAGAAGTATGTACCCGTCCCTGGGCCTCTGTTTGGGGAACCCGCTGGACCCGGTGTACACCCGACTCATATTTCATCACCCCGTAAACCCCCTCACCGGTAACACTCATGATGATCTCCTTATACCCCCCCACGGTGCCCTCTGTAAAACTGGTGGTAGATGCTTTCCATCCTTTGCCTTCAAAGAACTTGGTATACATCCTGTAGAGGTCACCCGCAAAAATACTGGCTTCGTCACCACCGGTACCCGCACGAATTTCCACAATAGCATTTCTGTCATCTTCCGGATCCCTGGGCAGCAGGAGCCATTTAATCTCTTCCCTGAGCGGCTCCAGTTGCTGCTGATAAAGGTCAAGCTCCTCCCTGGCCATCTCCCTTAACTCTTCATCCTTCTCCTCCCGGATCATCTCCCTGGCACTATTAATATTACTTAACAGATCCCTGTAAGCCTCATATGCCTTGATAACCGGTTCAAGTTGTTTGTACTCCCTGTTTAGTTTAACATAACGGTCCATATCGGTGATCACATCCGGATCGGTAATGAGTTGTCCTACCTCGTCGAACCTGGCTTTCACCCCCTCTAACCGTGTTAATATCATGTCCTCACTCATATGTTCGATCGATCATTCATATTCATATTCACCCTGCTCTCCCCTGATGGTCAGGCGTTTCCCTGATGCTGGCTCACAGTGACCCACTATAGCCGCATCAATATTATATTTTTTTGCCACGTCAACAATGCCTCCGGCCGTAACGTGATCTGTGTAGATCTCAAACCGGTGTCCCATATTGAACACCCTGTACATCTCTTTCCAGTTAGTACCCGACTCCTGACGGATCATTTTAAAAAGGGGCGGAACAGGAAAAAGGTTATCCTTGATAATATGCACCTCCTTGGCAAAATGAAGCACTTTGGTCTGTGCCCCGCCAGAACAGTGTATCATACCATCTATCCGGCTCCTGTACTCTCTGAGTATTTCAAAGATGACCGGTGCATAGGTGCGTGTTGGAGAAAGCACCAGTTTACCCGCATCAAGCCCCACCTCCTCGATATATTCGGTAAGTGATCTGCTCCCCGAATAGACAAGGTCCGTTGGAAGTGCAGGATCATAGCTTTCTGGATATTTTTGTGCCAGGTAACCGTTGAAAACATCATGCCTGGCCGATGTTAAACCATTACTTCCCATACCCCCATTATAAGCCTCTTCATAAGAGGACCGCCCGGTAGAGGAAAGGCCCACTATCACATTGCCCGGAATAATATGGTTTTCGATGATATCAGACCGCCTGGTCCTGGCCACAACTGTGGAATCGACGATGACTGTCCTCACCAGGTCGCCCACATCTGCTGTTTCACCTCCGGTACTGTATATGGGGATTCCCATGTTACGCAGGTTCTCCAAAACCTCCTCCGTACCTTCAATAATTGCAGCGATCACTTCACCGGGAATATGGTATTTGTTCCTGCCTATGGTAGAGGAAAGTAAAATTTCACTGCTCACTCCGACACACAGAAGATCGTCCAGGTTCATGACAATGGCATCCTGTGCAATGCCTTTCCAGACTGAAAGATCACCTGTCTCCTTCCAGTAAACATAAGCCAGCGATGATTTGGTGCCCGCACCATCGGCATGCATGACCAGGCAATAATCCGGATCACCGGTCAGCATATCCGGTATCACTTTACAAAATGAGCCAGGAAACAATCCTTGATCCACATGCCGGATAGCCCGGTGCACATCCTCCTTTCCGGAAGAGACACCACGCTGCAGGTAACGCGAGGATTGACTCATCTGGATCAGTTTTTCGGAATGTAGTCAGTTGAGAGCACACGGAACTCTGTACGCCTGTTCACCTGATGTGCTTTTTCCTGCAGTTCAGGACTATCCAGTTGATTAATAAAACTTTCTGTAAGCACATCCCCGATTTCCAGAAAGTCATACTGTGCCTTCACCTTTTCATCTACCACTTTAGGATGGGTCTCTCCATATCCTTTGGCCTGTAACCGGTCAGGAGCTATTCCTTTTGAGATCAGGTAATCCACAACCGACTGGGCCCTTTTCTGGGATAACGCTATATTATCCGCCGGTGTACCCCTCGAATCAGTATGGGACATCAGTTCGATGGTAACATTGGGATTATCATTCAGTGTTTCAACCAGGCGATCCAGTGACACCATCGATTCCGGTCTCAGGTCCCACTTGGCAAAATCATAAAAGATATTGGGCAATTCAATCACCCGGGTTATGGATGCAAGATATATGGTAATCTCAAAATTCCTGCTCTGATCAAGTCCCCTGGTGGATTCCCGCTCTTTTCCATTCAGATAGTCCTGGTGACTGGCAATAAAAACATAGTCTGTTCCGGGTTTTAGCATAAACTTGAATGAACCGTTCTCACCCGTTGTTGTTTCTACAGTAATACCATCGCTACCTACTGATTTGACTTTCGACCCGGCTAAGATCTGGTCATTTCGTTCATCTCTGACAACCCCCGTTACAGAAAACTCCAGAGGTGGCAAAACAAAAGAAAAAATATCATCATTTCCCCTCCCCTTTCTGGAAGAACTGAAAAAACCCCTTTCTACCTCTGCCTCAAATACGATCCCGAAATCATCCTCAGGTGAATTTATGGGAGGTTTCATGTTTTCAACGATCCAGCTACCTGTTTCATCAAGGTGGGCTTTATAAATATCCAGGCCCCCCAGACCAATCCTGCTGTCGGATGAAAAATAGAGTGTGCCATCATGATGAACAAACGGGAACAGTTCATTTCCAGGTGTATTGATCTTTTCTCCCAGGTTCACAGGTGAACCCCATGTGCCCCCCTCGCTTTCACGACTTACTTTCCAGATATCATGCTCGCCAAGGCCGCCTGGCATATCCGACACAAAATAGAGCGTGAGCCCGTCCGGGGAAATGGCAGGATGGGCAGTGGTAATACTGTCTCCGAACTCCTCAAACACAACCTCAGGTTCAGACCAGTCTCCACCTTCTTTATCCGCTTTATAGATCTCGCATCCGAGTTGTTGATTCTTGGCCTTTTTACATCTTGTAAAATAAAGTGTTGAAAAATCAGCAGAGGCGTTGGGGGCACCATCCTCAAATTCAGAATTGAGGCTCTCCACCGGAACAGGCACGCTCCATTTCCCTTTCCTGTCCATACTGGAAGAGAAAATATCTGCGAAATTCTGCCCGGTAGCTCCATGGGTATCATTCCCGGTTGCATCTTCCCGCGTGGAAGAAAAATAGACCTCTGTATAGCTATTGTTGACATAAGCGGGTGCAAAATCACGCTGCCTGGAATTGAAATAGCGCATATTCTCAACGATGTATCCGGTGGGATTCTCCTGCCAGACAATGGCTGCCTCACATGATTCCATGCCTATGGTTCCCCTTGGATCATCGGGCACCAGGTCATGGTATTCCTTATAAAGCTCCTTTGCCTCCTCATATTTTTCATTGGTAAGCATCATCTGGGCATACCTGAGATAAATGATCGGGTCCTGGTATTCTTCCCTGACAGCTTTTTTGTACCACAATTCAGCCGATCTGGCATCACCCAGTATCCTGTAACACTCGCCAATCTTAAATAGTATCGCGATCTTCCTGTCCCGGTCTCCTATTTTGTTATAGGCATTTTTATACAGGTCTATGGCTTCAAAATACTCTCCTGCTTCAAATGCCGCCTGTGCCCTGGAATCTTTTTGCTTTTTCTGTGCCTCGACCGGTATGAAAAGAATCATGGTGGCCAACAAAGCCAGTGATATAAACCTAAATGAATTGTATCTCATTGATTGCCTGTTTTAACAATTTGATAAAATTACCTATTTTTTTCTGATTCAGGTCTTGCTCAACTGCAGAAAAGAAAAAACCGGCCCTTCGGAGACGCAGGACCGGTTTTTATAGCACAGTGAAAAGATTAACTTGAAAAGAGCAGCTCCCTGTATTTTGGAAGCGGCCAAATCTCATCATCAACGATAAGTTCCAGTTTATCGATGTGGTAGCGAATCTGATCGAGGAAAGGAGCCACACTCTTTGAATAGACTCTGGCTTTTTCCTTTTCATCCGCTATTTTATTGGCCACTTTCCGGGCATCAACCATTTCATTCACGCCATTCTTAATGGCTGTAACATGTTCGGAAATCTCCCTGATCAGTTCGATCCGGTTTCCGGCCAGTGAAGTATACTCATCTCCATAGATCTTCTTCAGTCCCAATACATTCTCCATTAACCTGTTCTGGTATTTCACCGCTGTTGGAACAATGTGATTGATGGAGAGATCCCCAAGCACACGGGCTTCAATCTGGATTTTCATCATGTACTGTTCGTACATAACCTCTACACGGCCTTCCAGTTCCGCTTCGGTAAAAATGCCTGTGTCGGAGAATAGTTTCCGGGATTTTTCCGAAAGATAAGCAGACAACGCTTCAGGAACATCAGTGATATTTGTCAGTCCACGCTTTTCAGCCTCCTTCAACCATTCTTCGCTGTAATTATCCCCTTCAAAACGGATAGCTTTGGAAGCAATAATATACTCCCTTAATACCTGGAGGATGGCTTCATCTTTCTTCACCCCACTGTCAATCAACGCATCCACTTCTTTCTTAAAACTCTTCAGCTGATTGGCCAGTGCAGCATTTAGCACGGTCATGGGATTGGATGGATTGCAACTACCGCCCACCGCCCTGAATTCGAACCTGTTCCCTGTGAAAGCAAAGGGAGAAGTACGGTTCCGGTCCGTATTATCAAGTAATATTTCCGGTATCTTGCCAATATCCAGCTTCAGAGCCGTCTTCTCATCCGGAGTCATTTTCTTATTGGTCACCTGCGTTTCCAGTTGATCCAGCATGGCCGAAACTTCTGATCCCAGGAAGCAAGATAGAATGGCCGGAGGTGCTTCGTTGGCACCCAGCCGGTGAGCATTGGAAGCTGATGCAATACTCGCTCTCAGCAGGTCCTGGTGATCAAATACAGTCTTGATGGTATTCACAATAAAGGTGAGAAACTGCAGGTTTGATTTCGGATTTTTGCCCGGCTTATGCAAAATCACACCGGTATTGGTTGAGAGTGACCAGTTGTTGTGTTTTCCGGTACCGTTAATGGCTTTAAAAGGCTTTTCGTGAAACAGCACTCGAAATCCATGATGTCTTGAGATCTTTTTCATCAGGTCCATCAGCAGTACGTTGTGGTCAACAGCCAGATTACACTCCTCAAATACCGGAGCCACTTCGTATTGATTGGGTGCCACTTCATTATGGCGTGTCTTTAATGGAATGCCCAGTTTGTAAGCTTCGGCCTCCAGATGATGCATAAATGCAGTTACCCGTTC
>JANTFK010000269.1 GCA_024763595.1 Bacteroidales bacterium
ATTGGATGGAGACCCAAAAATTCAAAGGTATGAACTTTGTCCTTCACGACAATATCCATTATAATATCAGCACCACTGGCTGGGACAATTATGGTGGTATGGCTGGCATTAGGTATAAAGGAGACAGCATCACAAACCACACCTATAATTGTACTTATTTCACAGGTGGCCGTATGATGCTATCCGGAGGAACAGGTCCTGCCGGCTGGCAATGGGCCGACCACTGTACCTATGTCAATACCTTCGGAGAGACTTTTCATAAGAATAAGCACGAAGGTTACAAGGTACAGAATTCCATCTTTTTCAATACGCACTTAAGAGGTTATGTGGGTATGCGCGTAGTGGATGGAGATACAGTTTGGGGTGGTGACTATGTTAGCTACAGGCAGTTGGGAGATACGCTTAATGGCGATTGTGCAGTCTTTCCTCATGAGCTTGATTCTGCAGAGAATGCGGGAGATCCAAGAAGATTTGTTGTTATCACAAACAACCTGAAGTATAACGAACAGCGGGTTCTGGACTGGGATGTGGAGCACGCTGTATCCACGCAGCCATTTATGTCTTGGGCCATGCGATATCGGGCTGCTGAATATGGATGGACTATTACACCTAACTGGACTCCGGATGAAGATGATGGTAATTCCGGCTATGATCCTGAATTCGAGATGGGAACTATTCCAGATGAAGCTTTTGAGACGTCCTGGGCACAGAGACTGGGCCGCATGGATGACGCGGTACCGGACGTCGAAGTTGCGTGGCGCCCGGATGGTGCAGAACAGAAAGATTTTATCTGGCCACTGCCTTTCGATTTCACTCCAATGGCCGAGGCAGCCCAAACTGCCGGTAGTGATGGTTATCCGTTGGGAGACCTGAACTGGTACAGCCCTGAGCTGGTAGCTGCCTGGGAAGCTGGTGAACCGAATCCTACAGCGATCAAGAAGATGGAGGCACTGGATCTGAACCTGGAGAATTATCCAAATCCGTTCAGTTCCATTACCACAATCAAATACAATCTTTCCTCTAGCGGTCATGTTACCATGAAGATCTATGATGTAACCGGTGCAGAGGTTGCCAATCTGGTAAATCAAGATCAGGTAGCAGGTCAGCATGAGATCGTGTTTGACGCATCACGCCTTGCAGGTGGTGTATATTTCTGCCGGATCAAGGCAGGCAATGCCTTCCAGGTTCAGAAATTGTCCCTGATCAAATAGTGTCCTTTTTTCATAGTAAGAAAGTCCGGCCATCTTTTCAGATGGCCGGCTTTTTTTTGGAACCTTGCAAGCTCAGGTAAAAGTTAACCCAATCTCCGGTGTTGTGTTTATTTATATTTGAGAAAGATGTTCTAAATTTATGAGTTAAGACACCAACATGTAATACTGTTCTATTATGGAAAGACGAAAGTTCATATCAAACAACATTGCCTTTGGGGCACTGGCCCCCGCTGCTTATGCTTCAATGGGATCCAACGAACCGGGGAAAACCAAAGAAGTATTCATTGAAAAAGTGACAGAGGGTCAGCCCCACAAAGGAAAGGTGCTGGCCGTTATACAACCACATTGTGACGATGTCCCGATTTTCGCAGCCGGTACTGTGGCCAAGCTTATCTATGAAGGATATACCGGTTATCTGATAAGAACCACCAATGATGAAGCAGCGGGTGCGGGTGCGACATACGGTGAACGGATTGTGAATAACGAGAAAGACAATGCTGCAGTGGCGAAAGCGCTTGGTCTGGAAAAGAGCTATGACCTCAACTACAGCAACCACAGGATGGACGAATTAAATATTCAGGAAATCAAGGGACGGCTTATATTCCTGTTCAGATTGCTGAAAGTGGATACATTGATCTGCTATGATCCCTGGGGAACATACGAAGAAAATCCTGATCATTATATTACAGCCAGGGCGGTAGAGGCGGCCCGTTGGATGGCAGGTATGAATACCGATTATCCCGAACAACTGGAAGTTGTAGAGCCTCATAATGTACAGGAGATGTACTATTTTGCCAGGGGGCCCCAGCTCGTCAACCGGGTGGTGGATATCAGCAGGTTTATAGACAGAAAAGTGCAGAGCAATGTGGTCTGTAAAACACAGGGACCAGGAGGAGATCATGGTGCACAACTCAGAAAAAAGCTGGCTACGGAAGGGAAAAAGCTGGCCATACTGGGTGACAATGACCAGACGGCCAACTTTAATTATATTAAAGCATTTGTACTGGACCACGACAGAAAGAACGGAGAGAAGTATGGCCTTGAATGGGCGGAGTGCTTTCATTATATCGGACCCACACCTTCAAAACTGGATGCATACATCGAACAAAACGCCACGCTACTGTAAAAACTGTTGATCATGATGAAGATCTCACACCTGCTTTTAATTTTGCTCCCTGTGTTTTACGGGAACCTGTTTGGACAGGGAATTGCGATCCACGTCTCACCACAGGGAGATGACCGGCATGAAGGGAGCAGGGAACGCCCCGTTGCTACGCTGGAGAGGGCCCGGTATCTTGCCAGAGAGACCAGGCAGCAACAGGAATCAACGGATACCGTTTCAATCATCCTCCACGAGGGGGTTTACAGGCTGACACGGGGTATTGTGCTGACAGAGGAAGACGCCGGCACTCCGGAAGCTCCCCTGGTGATCCGTAGTCATCAGGAAGAAAAAGTAACCATATCGGGGGCGATCCCTGTCGTGCACTATAAGCCACTCTCCAAAAATCATCCGCTCTATAGAAAGGACCCTGTCACCGGTAGCAGGATTGTACAGATTAATCTGCGAAAAGCCGGGTTGAAGCAATTCAACCCGCTGCGTTTATCGGGCTTTAACGGACAGGAGGCTCCGAAAAACTATTCATTGCATGAGCTCTACTTCGAAGGAAAACCCATGCTGCTCTCCAGGTGGCCCAACAAAGGCTTTACGGAATTTGCGGATCTTCTGACAGACAGCGCCGGTACCATCATAAAAATGGGAATTCTGTATCATGATCCTGCAATATCGGCCTGGCAGGATGAACCCAACTTACTTTTGCACGGATACTGGAAATATTTGTGGGCCGAGGCATATGAACAGGTAGCGTCTATTGATACCACCAGCCGCGTAATATGGCTTACTCCCCCCTATAACCATTACGGTTTCCTGCCCAATCATCCTTTTGCTGCATACAATGTAATTACCGGAATTGATCAACCGGGCGAGTGGGCATATGATTATCTCAAAGGGATGATCTATTTTTATCCTCCGGATACAATCTCCGGTGCTTCACTGGAGCTTTCTGTCTGTGAAGATCCCCTTCTAATCATGAACAATACAGCATGGGTTACATTCAGAGATCTGGATTTTGAGATGGGTGCAAGTGAGTGTGTACAGATATCCGGGAGCAGCCATATAAATTTTGATCATTGCCGGATCCACGGTTTCGCCCGGGCAGGCATGGTCATGGCCGGGGGAAACAGCAATGAGATCGCTTCCTGTGAAATATTTGATACGGGCAGGGGCGCCATTCGTGTTTCCGGAGGGAACAGGGAAACCCTTGAAGAATCGGGTTACCATATTGTGAATTGCCATCTTCACCATTTATCCCGTATTGACCGTACCTATACCCCCGGCATCTGGGTTGACGGAACAGGGACCTGGATCGAGCACTGCCTGATCCATGATGTCCCCAGCAGTGCCATGCGCATCAATGGCAATAACCATCTTGTTGAGTATAATGAGATGCATCATGTAGTAACAGAATCCGATGACCAGGGAGCCATTGATATGTGGGGCGATCCCACTTTCCGTGGGAATGTGTACCGGTATAACTACATTCATGATGTAGGGCCGTATGACAGGGATGAGGTCAATGCGGACTGTGGCAGGGCCGGGATCAGGTTCGATGATGCCATTTCCGGGAACCTGGTCTATGCCAATGTATTCAGGAACTGCTCCGGTGGTCTTTTTGGTGCCATCCAGATTCATGGCGGGAAGGAGAACCTGATCGTGAATAATCTTATTTATCAATGCTCAGCCGGTATTTCTTTTACTCCGTGGGACAAAGAGCGATGGATGGCCGTAACAAAAAGTACGCGCGACTTCTTTGAACAGCACAGGGAACGCTATATAGCACGCTATCCCGGGCTGACCAGGATAGACCATAACTTAAATGTAAATACAGTCGCTCAGAATATCTTTCTGCGATGCAAAGAAACCACAATGCGAATGCCGGATACGGTCATTTTCCAGAATAATATTATAACCGATGAAGCGGATGGTATCCTCGGGACTGACAACATTACAGCAGGTTCCCGGCAGGTTGATTTCAGGCCCATCCCTGTGGGGAAGATCGGTTTATTGCAGTAGATAACGCTGATTATTCTTATATTTAAATGATGATAGACGTTAAAGAGGCCACCCGGAAAGCCAGGGAACATCTGGCCACGTTTTATCCCGAAGCCGGAAAGATCCAGCTGGAAGAGGTGGAGCTGACCGGGGATAAGGCATACTGGTTGATCACCCTGAGTTATGAAGGTGAATCAAACTCCGTAGCCAGCTCCCTCCTCGTAGGGAAATCGTTACGCTACAAGATCTTCAAACTGGATGCCGAATCCGGAGATGTCATCTCCATGAAGATCAGGGATATCAAATAGGAAGCCTAAACACTGCCCAGCCACGCTTTCAGTTCAGCCGCTCTCTTTTCGATCTCTGATATCTCTTTGTGTATACCGGTAATAAACTTGTTCTCCTCCGGAACACCCCTGACAGCCCTGAAGTCCTGTTCGGTCACATCCTGGTCCCCGTCAATGCCAAACCCCAGCATACTGCTCGAATCATACTCCTTGGTAGCATCGTTCAGGATCATTCTGTCCATTTTCAGTGATTCACTCTCCCAGGATGAGATCAGTTCGACCAGCTGGCCCATATCCGGATCATTGAGATCCATTCCGTATTTTTCAGATAACAGACCGGTTGTCCAGTCCCAGGCATATTCATCGTAGGCATCATGAATCTTCCTGAGCCTTCCATTTACCCCCTCCAGATCATGTATCTTGCCGGATGACACATCCTCCATCAACGCCTGAATGACACGATCGGGAGCGATCATCCCGGCCAGGTCGAGCCAGTTGACCGACCGGAAACTTCCATTACCCGCCAGTTTTTTTCTGAGCGATTCCCTGGAAACGGTCTCTTCCACCTCACCCATTCTCTTCAACAACTGGTTCCCCATGAAAATGGCCAGTGCCATTTCGTAATATTTCCGCGTCGATTTCAACATCAGTCTTTTGATACGAATCCCTTTGTAAAAGACAGACTCCTGCTTTTTCGAAGCTTTTTCATAAAGCTCCGTCAGGATGGAAAGACTGGAGATCACCCGCTGAATAATATAGGGACTTAAAAAATCAAAATTAATCAGGTCCGCTTTCTCCGGATC
>JANTFK010000270.1 GCA_024763595.1 Bacteroidales bacterium
GAATGTTTTATGTTCTATTTTTTGAGTGTCGCGATGGAGTACCATTAACCGGGACTCGTCCCTGTTAGGGGCAGGGAACTTGGCAACCAGTTCTGAAGGCAGATCGAATTTGTATTGGGATAATTTCATAGCAAGCATCTTTATACGTAAAAAACGCAAATTTGTTACAAAAGTTTTAGATTTTTTATAAAGTCTTCGATCAGAACAGCCCTCTCAACTTCATAAGGGCCTATTCTGGTACGCCGTAAACCTGTAAGATGGGCCCCCGATTGCAACTTTAAACCCAGGTCCCTGGCCAGGGAGCGAATATAGGTGCCCTTGCTGCATTCCACATGGAGGGTGAGCTCAGGTAAATTCATCGATTCAAGTTCAATTCTTGAAATGTTGATTATCTGCGGCTTTAATACCAGCTGTTTACCTTTTCTGGCCATTTCATAAGCTCTTTTTCCATCCACACTTTTTGCAGAAAAGAGCGGAGGCATTTGTTCCTGCTCACCGGTTAATGCAACGAGGGCTTCCCGGATCATTGCTGGGGTTATGTGTTCCCAGGCGTATGTATGGTCAGGTTCGGTTTCAAGATCAAATGATGGCGTAGTTTCACCCAGCTTGATACGGGCTCTGTATGCTTTATCCAGATCCTGGTATTGGGTGATCTGCTTGGTGGCTTTTCCGGTACAGACAATTACCAGACCGGTTGCCAGCGGATCAAGTGTGCCGGCATGTCCAACTTTGATCTTCCGGATGCCCAGAAAGTGACGAAGAGACTGACGGATCTTGTTTACCACATCGAAAGAGGTCCAGTTGATGGGTTTATCAATAAACAGGATTGCACCTTCCAGGTATGTTTCAGGACGACTATAATCCATGGATCAGGCAAAAATAATTGCGGCAATTCCCACAATTGCACAATAAATGGCAAACCAGTAGAGATTTCCTTTTTTTACAAGGTTGATCATCCATCTGCAGGCCAGATAGCCAGATATGTAGGCTGCCAGGAATCCGGTTACCAGTGATGTTGCTGCTATACCACCCGATTCGGCCGGTGAGGTGAAAGAGAGTATATCGAGCAGTGCAGCACCAATGATCGGAAGCAATACCATCAGAAAAGAGAAGCGCGCAACTTCACTACGGTCATTTTTCAGCAGAAGACCTGTGGAAATGGTCGCCCCCGACCTGGAGATTCCCGGAATGGTCGCCACAGCCTGGGCAATACCCATCAGGAATGCATCCAGGAAGGGAATTTTCTTTTCACCGGCCTTTACCAGCTGGGTGGAGATCAGCAACAGTGCCGTAACCAACAGGGCGCTCCCCACCAGTATCAGGTTGCCCGAGAAAAGCGATTCCACTTCTTCCCGGAACAGGACTCCCACAATCAGGACAGGGATCATTGATATCAATATCCTGGCAACATATCTGGTCTCCTCGTTCCACTTAAATGCAAACAACCCTGCAGTGAGGATCCGGATCTCTTTAAAAAAGACAGTGATCGTACTCAGAACAGTGGCAAAGTGGACAAGGACAGTAAAAGTGAGGTCCTCCTTAACCGCAACATTTAGCAGTACTTTTCCTATTTCGAGGTGGCCACTGCTGCTGACGGGTAAAAACTCTGTAAGTCCCTGGACCAGACCAAGGATCAATGCTTCAAACCATGTCATATTTGTATCGGCTATTATTTTGTTTCACCTTTCGATTTGGGCTTTTTCATGATGGCCCAGATCTCCATAATGAATCCGGCGAGGACCACGATAGGGGCCAGGGTAATCCTGCGAAAACTAAATATCTCCTCTTCATTAAAAACGGTGGGATCTTCTGATTTACCCCCAATCATCAGGATAAACCCCAGTACAATGATGGCAAAACCGATAATCAGCAACATATAATTCTCCTTACTGAGTGCAAAATTCTCTTTGCCTGTGTTCTTTTTACTCATGGCGGCGATATTAATAAAGCTTATCTGTTTTAATATTTAAATATTTGTTGACTGCAAAAAATGTAGAGATCCAGTTGATCAGGATACCTAAAAAGATCACACACAGGGCCAGCAGGGCCAACATATCATAATCCCGGAGGGAAATTACTCCCTCAAACTCCTTCTGCAACAGGAATATAAGGAAAAAAATAAAAGAAAGGGCAATCAGGCTTCCTGTAAAACCACTGGCTGCTCCACGCAGCAGGAAAGGCCACCGGATAAATCCACGCGAAGCGCCAACAAGCTGCATAGTGTTGATTATGAATCGCTTGGAGTAGATAGACAATCTGATGGTATTGTTGATCAGTGTGACAGAGATGAGGGTCAACAAGAGTGAAAAACCCAGAATGACCAGCGTAATCTGGCGGATATTCTCGTGCACCGCATAGAGCAGCGATTTTTTATAATAAACCTCTTCTACGGAATCATACTGCATCAGTTGCTGTTCAATGATCATGACAGAATCGGGGTGGGTCCAGGGCTGGTGCAATCTTACCCTGATGGAAGGGGGAAGTGGATTGTATCCCAAAAAACGAATAAAATCCTCGCCCAGCATCTGTTCTGTTTCAAGCGCGGCCTCTTCTTTGGAGACGTGTTCGGTGGAGAGAATATACTCCTTGGCATCCAGTATTTTCTGTAACTGGTAGATGTCAGCCTCCTTCACATTTTCTTTCAGGATCACATTGAAACCAATGCTCTCCATCACCTGCTTCCTGATGTTCCTTCCGTTAATGAGCAGAAGTCCGACCAGTCCCAGCAACAGTAATACGAGTGAAATACTGATGATTGAGGTGAAATATGAACTACGGATCCTCCGGGAATATCTCTTTATTTCCTTCTTTGACATTACCTGAAAAAATGGCTCTGGCAAAGATAGGAATTTAATCGAGGATTTTGGTCCATCCAAATGAATCCTCCAGATCACCATTCTGGATACCCACAAGGGTTTCATACAGCCTGGTAGTAACCGGTCCAGGTTTGAAACCATCGCCGAAAGTGTATACGATATTCATCTCCTGATCCACTATTTTTCGAATGGATGTTATGACTGCAGCAGTACCGCATGCCCCGGCCTCTTCAAATGTTGTCAACTCTGTTACCGGTACCGGACGAATATCCACTTTCATTCCCATCTCCCCGGCCAGTGCCTGCAGACTCATATTTGTGATGGAAGGAAGAATCGAATCAGAGCGGGGTGTAACATATGTATTCTCCTTGATACCGAAGAAGTTCGCAGGTCCGCATTCATCGATATATTTCTTTTCTTTTGCATCCAGATAGACCGTTGTTGCGAAACCGTTCTTATGTGCCTCAGCAATAGAAACCATGCTGGCAGCGTAGTTCCCGCCTACTTTCAGGTGGCCTGTTCCATGGGGCGCTGCCCTGTCATGGTCCCTGCAGATCACCATATCCACAGGTTTAAAGCCACTCTTAAAATAGGGTCCCACAGGCATGACAAATATCAGGAAAGTATATTCCCTGGCAGGGCGGACACCAACTTCGGGCCCTGTACCAATGAGCAACGGCCGGATATACAATGAAGCCCCGGTACCGTAGGGTGGAATAAATCTTTTATTTAAGAGAACCACCTTTTCAACAGCTTCCATAAAAAGTTCTTCAGGGACCTCCGCCAGTAAAATCCCCTTGGCGGACCGGCGCAACCGTTTTGCATTCTCATTGTGCCTGAAGAGCCTGATCCTGTCGTCAGCCCCCCTGTATGCCTTGAGTCCTTCAAAAGATTGTTGCCCGTAATGCAGGCAGGTGGCCCCAATATGAATGGGAATATGATCATCCGTTGAAGCTTCCAGCTTGCCCCATTTCCCATCTTTGAAAACGCACCTTACATTGTAGTCCGTTTTCATAATATTGAACCCCAGGTTTTGCCAGTCAAGATCCATAGCAGTGTTTGTTTTGAGGTGTATATAAGGACTCAAAAGTAAACAATACTATCTGCAGGGGCAATAATGAAAAGGATGTTATAGAAGGATGTTTTATATCCATCTTTCCTGTTCCAGGATGGTCATCTGGTCTGTTGCGGATACTTCCCGTAGGCGATGTGCCGCCACTGTATAGAACTCAAACTGATATATTTGCTCCAGTTGCATTTTTTTAAATTGCTGACCGTTAATTTTTATGCCGGCTTCTTTCATCTCCTGGTAAAGTAATTTTATCCGGGTAGAATAATCCGCGTGACCGAGATAATCCATCCGGGTATCAATCAGCACTTTCTCAAGCCTGTTACGTGGTTCAAACGGCTGTTTGGTAGCCAGGATCAGGTTGCATATCTGGTCGATCTGAGACTCGGAATAATTATAAGCGGGAAGGATCTCCCTGCAAAGGACAACCGACCTGTTCTCAAAGTTGTTGTAAGTCTGGGTTAGACCGGTAAAAAGCATCAATGCGGCTGTTCTTACGAGCAGCCGGTCTTCCTGTCCGATCTCTTCGGCCCGGCACAGAAGAAAGGATTGATTATATACTTTTAATGCGTGTTCCTGGTTATGAAAATGGATCCTCTCAGGCAAATCACTCAGGATTTCCTGCATCACTTTATCTTCCAGGTCACCCAACCTGAGAAGTTGTAACTTTGTGAAGAACCGTTTATTGGGAATTCCTTTAAGATCCACTGATAACTCGGGCCGCAACCCGTTCACAAAATACATGTCGATATTCCCTTTGTATTTCACGGGAAGTTTACCCCTGTATTCGCACAGGAAATAGTCCTTTACCATCCCATAGGTTATACCTGAAATATTGACTTTTCCTGGCATGCCGGAGGATTCCATCCGGGATGCTGTATTGACCGTATCACCCCATATATCGTAGGAGACTTTCTTATGCCCTACCACTCCGGCAATTACCGGACCGGTATGAATCCCGATCCGCAGATCCCATATATCTGTTTTGGCCGATTTAAGATGCTGCATATAGGATTGCATTTCCAGGGCAGCCAGGACCACTTCCACCGGATTGGTACTGTTTTTTTCCGGGATACCGCCGGCGGCCATATAAGCATCTCCTATGGTTTTGATCTTTTCAATATTGTATTTCTCAACAACAGAGTCAAAATGAAAGAAGAATTTATCCAGTTCATCAATGAGCGCTTCCGGGTTCATTTCTTCCGCAATTTTTGTAAACCCTTGAATATCTGAGAATAGAACAGTAGCCCGTTCGTATTTGTCCCACCTGTCCTTACCTTTGGATTTCGTCATTAAGGCGGTCTTTTCAGTCAGGACCTCAGAGGTCGTTTGACCGGCTCTTCCCTTTTCAACTACCATGTCGTGTGAACTGGCCTGCACAGGCTCCGGGATACCGGATGTTGCCCGCTGGACACGTAACAATCTCCATTTTTGAAAAAGGAAGAGACCCGTCAGGAAAATAAGGCCGTAAAATATGTATGCGTACCAGGTTGCATAAATTGGCGGCTTGATGGAGAAT
>JANTFK010000271.1 GCA_024763595.1 Bacteroidales bacterium
TACCATCAGGAGCAGTTTCTTTGTGGGTGATCAGGATAGTTTCCTCTTCTTTCCGTTCCCGTCGACAGAAGAACTGGAGGAGAAGCACTACTCCTGGTGGCGTTCGGCATTAACACATTGTTTTTAACAAAAAAAAACTACTACGATATATTAAATAGCGATGTATAGAAAAAACCATTGGCGTGCAGGGTTCATCTGGATGGGCATTATGATGCTCCAGCTCATGTGCCGGGCACAGGAGACAAACTACCGGCCAGGACTCTTTTTCCGGGAAGACTGGAAAGAGATCCCTGCGGAAATACCGGTAACACAACAACATGTCAGCAATCCTGACCTGATCCTTGCTCTTTATGGCCCCGGAAAGGACAGTATTAAAAAAAGCCATCACGACAGACCCGTTGATGATCCCTATTATATCTGGTCAGGGCTTTGTACCGGCAACTGGGCGGTTACCCTGAAACACCATAACCGGCATGTGGACCTGACGGGTTATTCAAAGATCAGATGGAGAACAAAACAGTTTGGTTTCAGAGAGTTGCATATTTTGCTTAAACTGGCAGACGGAACATGGCTGGTAAGCAGACAGGGTGATCCGGCTTCCGCCGACTGGCGGACCAGGGAGTTTATCCTGAGCAACCTGGATTGGTACACCCTTGACATACAAACTGTCACGGAACAGGCTGCTGTTGCAGACCCCGACCTCTCCCGGGTGGAGGAGATCGGCTTTACAGACCTGATGCCGGGAGGAAAAAGTGCTGCATGTTCACGGCTCGACTGGATAGAGGTATACGGTTATTCTCCGTAGAAGTGCCGTCTATGTTCTTCTGCCAGCCTGAGGAGTTCTGATGTAATATCCGGATGATCTGCAATTACATTGGTTGTTTCATAAGGGTCGGTTTCCATATCGAATAGTGCTGTATCGATATGCATAATGGCATACTTTCCTGGGAAACCTCCTGATCCTGCAGAATCGAGCGTCCGGTAATCATGGGGCAGGTGCAGCTTCCACCTGCCGTCCCCGCTCATGATCCCTTCAAAATTCCGGTTATTGGAGAACGCATAATAAGTGTGGGGGTTGGTGGCTCCTTTCACTCCCGATATCAGGTCCCAGACATTTTCACCATCAATCTCATTTTCAGGCAAAGGAATACCAGCCAGGTGACAGAGGGTGGGAAGCAGGTCCACCGATCCGATGGTGGTGGTCGACACCGTTCCGGCCTTGATACCGTCGGGATACTTCATGATGCAGGCCGACCGGACTCCTCCGTCAAAGCTGGTCCCTTTTGCCTCCCGGAAAGGTGTGATCCCGGCATGATCCCCATAGACAATCCACGGACCGTTATCCGAGGTAAAGATTACGATGGTCCGCCGGTCGATCCCGCAATCTTTCAGTGCCTGATTGATCTGTCCCACACTCCAGTCGAGTTCCAGTATCACATCCCAGTACAGTCCTTTTCCCGATTTCCCTTCAAATGCATCACTGCAGTGGAGGGGCACATGCGCCATGTTGTGGGGGACATACAACAGGAAAGCACTGTCCTGGTGACGATGTATAAAATCGACAGCATGTTCGGTGTACCATTGGGTCAGGTGCTTCTGATCCTCATGACCCACATCCTGAATGGTCACCTTTCCGTTCTCCCAGTACCTCAGTGGCCACTGACCCCAGTATTCCGGATTGCCGGGGTGGTATTTCCACATATCATTGGAGTACATCAATCCGCAGGTCTCCTGATAACCGCGGGCGTATGACCTGGTTTCAGGCTGATCCCCGCAGTGCCACTTTCCAAATGCTGCAGTAGCATAACCCGCCCTGCTGAATACCTCACCCATGGTGGCAAAAGTAGTATCGAGCCCCCACGCGTTGGGTCCATGGGCACCGAAAACTTTGGTTCTGCCCGGATAACAACCGGTTATCAAAGCGGACCTGGAAGCGGAACAGATTGCCTGGGGAACATAGAAATTGTGAAATACCATGCCTTCTTCAGCCAGCCGGGAAACATGGGGAGTCCGGATGACCTCATCTCCAAAAGGTTCAAAATCGGCCCAGCCCGAATCGTCCAGGAAAATAATCACCACATTGGGCCTGACAGGGTTCTTTTCACGGTTACAACCGGTGAAACCTGTAAAGGTGAAGCTTATTACAAAGAACACCAGGATATAAAACAACCGGTTCGTTTTCATATTGATTGGAGATTGCATAAGTTTATTGATTAGAACTATCCAAATCTAATCAATTATGTTACAACTGAACCTGCGGGCAATGAAAATTCTGACCGGTTCTTTTTTACTCCTGATCTGGCTGTCACTCGTTTCATGCCGGAAAGATCCTCCCAATGTAATCCTGGTCATGGCCGATGATATGGGTGCCGAATGCCTGAGCACTTACGGGGGAACCTCCTATCGAACTCCCAACCTGGATCAGATGGCACAGGATGGACTGGTGGTGGACCACTGCATTTCACAACCCCTGTGCACACCTTCCCGGGTAAAACTGATGACAGGGCTCTGCAATGCGAGAAATTATACCCATTTCGGACACCTGGATACGAAATGGCTCAATATCGGGACCCTGATGAAGGAGGCGGGATACAGGACCTGTATCAGCGGAAAATGGCAGCTAAACGGGCTCAGTTATAAAGAGCTGTACAGCGACTGGGACGACCCTTCCCGGCCAAACCAGATGGGATTTGATTCGTACTGCCTCTGGCAGCTGACACATCCCAGGTCGGAAGGAGAACGCTATTCCGGTCCGTTGATCGAGCAAAACGGGAAGCTGCTGAAGACCGGACCTGATGATTATGGGCCCGACATATTCTGTGATTTTGTGCTGGATTTTATAGAGCAGAACAGGGCGGATCCTTTTTTTATATACTACCCCATGGTGCTGGTACATGCCCCGTTTGTGCCTACACCCGGTTCAGAAGCGTGGATTGATCCGGAGGACCGCTACCGCAGGGATACCGCTTTCTTCCCGGATATGATGACCTATACGGACAAGATCATCGGAAAGATACGGAACAAACTGGAGGAGGAGGGAATAGCAGATAACACCCTGCTGATCTTTACGGCAGATAACGGGACCAGCACGGCCATTGTAAGCCGGACAAAAATACGGCGTGTACGGGGAGGTAAAGGCAATACCATTACCGATGGGGTGCATGTTCCACTGCTGATCAACTGGCCCGGGAAAACAGAACCGGGAAAGCATTATAAAGGGCTGATTGAATTCAGCGACTTTTTTGCCACACTGGCGGAACTGGTAAAGCGGGATGTGAAGACGGATGGTCACAGTTTTCTCCCGTTGCTGGAAGGAAAACATTACAGGGAGCGGAAAACGGTAATGGTATATTATGATCCCATGTGGGGACGGAATGCGAACAGGCATCGCAACATATTTGTACAAACCAGATCACATAAACTCTACCAGGATGGTACCTTTTTCAACCTGGATGCCGATATCCTTGAAAAGCACCCCATTGATTCAACAGAGATGACACAAACGGAAGCAGGGATCCGCACGGCTTTGCAGGATGAACTGGGTAATGTGCCCGGCAGATTGCCGGTTACGGCCGATGTGATCGTCTATGGAGGCACCTCTGCGGCTGTGAGTGCTGCAGTGCAGACAGCCAGGATGGGCAGGAGTGTGGTTTTGGTATCTCCTGATATACACCTGGGGGGTATGACCGCATCGGGCCTGGGATGGACCGATAGCGGTAACAAAGCGGTTATCGGCGGACTGGCCCGCAACTTTTATCACCGGCTCTACCTGCACTATCAGGAAGAAGAGAGCTGGAGGTGGCAGGATAAGTCGGACTACGGCAACACGGGACAGGGCAGTCCCGCCATAGATGGGGCGCAACGCACCATGTGGATTTTCGAACCGGGTGTGGCCGAAAGGACATTTGAAGAGATGATTACAGAGAACGGGATTCCTGTGTTCCGGAATGAGTGGCTGGACCGTCAGAATGGGGTGCAACTTGAAAACGGAGCGATCCGGACCATAACCACCCTGAGTGGGAAGAGGTTCCGGGGAAAGGTTTTTATTGATGCCACCTACGAAGGGGACCTGATGGCTTCCGCAGGAGTCTCTTACCATGTGGGCAGGGAAGGAAATGATCTGTACGGTGAGAAATGGAACGGGGTCCAGACCGGGGTACTTCATCACGGGCATCACTTTAAAACCGATATCAGCCCATATATTGTTCCGGGTGATCCATCGAGCGGGGTCTTGCCCAGAATATCCACCGGGGATCCGGGAAAATACGGAAAAGGGGATCACAGGGTACAGGCCTACTGTTTTCGCATGTGCCTTACCAGGGTTCCTGAAAACAGGGTAGAGATCACCCGTCCTTCTGATTATGATTCCACACAGTATGAACTGCTGGTCAGGGTTTTTGCATCGGGATGGCGGGAGGTTTTCAGGAAATTTGATCCCATTCCCAACGGGAAGACGGATGTAAATAACCATGGGCCGTTTAGCTTTGATAACATCGGGATGAACTATGATTACCCGGAGGCAGGGTACAAAAGGCGAAAAGAGATCATAGCCGAACATACCAGTTACCAGAAAGGACTGCTCTGGTTCCTCAAAAGCGATCCCAGGGTGCCGGCAGAGGTCCGAAATGAGATGGCCACCTGGGGCTATGCAGCGGATGAGTTTACGGACAATGGCCACTGGCCCCACCAGATCTATGTGCGGGAAGCGAGACGTATGGTCTCAGGTTTTGTCATGACCGAACATGAGGTGCTGGGGGATGCACCGGTGGATCAACCTGTGGGAATGGGGTCCTATACAATGGACTCCCATAACGTACAGCGCTACATCAAACCCGATGGATTTGTACAGAATGAAGGAGATATAGGTGTACATCCGGAAAATCCCTACCAGATTGACCTGCGTTCCATTCTTCCCCGAAAGGAAGAGTGCCGTAACCTGCTGGTCCCGGTCTGCCTCTCAAGCTCCCATATTGCCTTTGGATCCATCCGCATGGAGCCGGTATTTATGATTCTCGGGCAAAGTGCTGCCACCCTGGCTGCCATGGCCCTGGAAACAGGGAAGGCGATCCACGCGGTACCCTATGAACAGCTGAAAAAGCGACTTCTGGAGGACGGACAGGTACTGGAATATCAGAGGACCCACTGATCCAGTTGCAGCAGGTTAAAGAAGATGATACCCTGAAGCACGAAACGGGCCAACCGGGCAAGTCCATAGAGCAGAAAGAGGCGAAAAGGATAACGAAACAGGGTAATGGCGATGACAACCAGCGAAAAGGGGGTGAAGGGAAAGAGGGCAGCGATCACAATAAACGCACCTCCCCATTTCCGGATAAAGCCCATGTATTGATTGAGGCGCCGCTCAGAGAAGGCCTTCACTTTTGGAAAGTGCAGGATAC
>JANTFK010000272.1 GCA_024763595.1 Bacteroidales bacterium
AGGGTAAAGGTCATGCTAAATCCGACATTGTAATTTGCATTTGGGTAACTATTTGATATATAGGGCGTAGTAAGCCTCTGGTCATAGAATGCCCTGATTGTGAACTTATCACTCAACATATAATCCGCCGATGCTTTCAGGCTGAAGATCTGTTGCCCTGCTGTAATCTCACTGCCTGAAAGATCCTCCAGTTTGCGGATCACTGTCCTGTTGTTCCTCATGGAAAAATCAACCCGTACATTCAGGTCACTGTTGAATTCTTTCTGGTTGATGATCAGGGGAACCTGGTTAAAGCGGTAACCGGCCCCAACAATAAACTCTGCACTGTTCACCTCATTCACCTGGGTGTTGGCCATATTCATGGCTACCGAGCGCGATCGTTTGTATTCAATCCGGGTGGTAAGACTGTTTACCCAATCCATGTTCAGTCCGAAAAGCGGACTGAAATTTTCATTGATACTGACCGTATTGATGTTCTGCTCCACCATAAAGTTCCCCTGCAGATCAGTGGCAATTGGTACTCCGTTGATGGTATCAAAGAGGTAGAAGGGATTATTGATAAAAGAACCTATGCTGTAAGTGGATCGGTAAGAGTGATTCACAACCACCGATTTCAGATATTGTTGTAACGCTTCAATTTTACCCAGCCCGTCAAACCGTACCTGCCAGTTGGGCTTGATATCCAGGATCGATTTGACTGCATTCATGGTAATGGTATTGGGATCCTTTCCACTGTATGCCGCCAGGAATGCGGGGATCAATACTTCCTGCGATGTGGGGCCGTACCCCGCCACATAAGCGTTGTTGGAAGAATCAGGAGGCAGTTGCACCCCTGTTTTATCCCTGTATTCATCCCCCAGCCGGAGTGAAATGGTTTGTCTGTATTCATTCTTCAACAACTCGAATGAACCGGAGGATTCCACCTGGTCGTCAATCTTCTCAAAAGCGGTCCGCAAAGAGATGTAACTCATACTGAAATTCCCGCTGTAAACCCGTCCGCGTGCACTGTCTGCCGGCATGGAACCATCACTATTTGCGGTCCAGTATTCTGAGAAATTGGAAGAGAACATGCGGTTGCCTGTCAGATCAATCTTCAACCCGTTAAACGGTTCGATATTCATCCTGGCCGTAAAGCGTTCGGTATTGTTCTGGGAAAAGGGTTCGTTCAGGTTCTGATCCGGGGTCAGGTATCCTGATTCAAAAGCATAACGGGCATACTGATCATTTTGCCATCCAGCAAGGAACTCCCATCCGGGCGCCAGCTGGTTGTTGTAATGTTGCATGCCAAAATAGTCGGTTCCCGGTACGTAACCGGGCAGGAACGTCCCTCCGCTTTTGGAATAAGTCACATTAAATGTCCGGACCCCCATGAGTATTCTGACCGTGCTCTCTGCAATAAAAATAAGAGGATTTGCACCCTTGTCAATGGTTCCGGTCACCGTAACAGTGGCCTTCCTGACAGCCTTATCAGATGTTACCCTGATCCGTGTATTACTCAGAATTTCAGTTTCCACCTCAACGGGCTGGTTGTTTTCATCCAGCACCTCAACGGTGATATTCTCCGTTTTCAGGTTGTGTACGATATAGCGCCCTTTTCCCTCCCTCAGATAAAGGTTCTCCCTGGTAAAGATCCTGGTCTTAGTCCGTTTCTCTGTTTCACGGGCCCGGGTCCTTGCATTCCGGTATTTGTCATTGATATCCTTCAGGTAGGGTACCTTATTGTAAAGATTTACAAAGTTCAGCTGGCCATTGAGCTGTATGGTATTGGAGTTCTTAATGGAATTACCCAGGTCGATGGGCCCATAGATCGGGTCATCCGGAATAACCGGTCCCACATCCCATCCGTAAGTACCACCATACCTGGCAGATGCACTGGTCCAGTCCAGCAAGGGGATCTTATTGATGGGAATGGTATAGGAGATGTTGTATTGATGAGTATAGCTGGTAGTCCGCCCTCCTGCTTTAATGCTCCGCCAGAGTGAATCCCTGTACATTTCATAACTGTCCAGCTCCCTGTTCCACCTGCCTTCCGGTTCATCGATCCTGGTAACATTGGTGGAAGAGAAATCAAAACGGAGATTCCTGGTCAGATCATATTTCAGATCAAAATAACGGTTCCAGTGAAATTCCTTTTTAAAGGTGGGTTGTACCACGAACCCCGGGTTGTTGATGTTCCTTACCTGCTTTTCGAGGTAATACCTGTCCATATCGGTCCTGAAGGAGATTCTCGAGGGTGTATAATTGAAATTCAAATCCTTGATGAGCCTGAGCCAGTCGGAACTCATCCATTTGGCCGACTTGAAAGGTTGTACATTTTTGGGGCGGGTGTTGAAATTGTAACTGATATTGCCCCGTGTCTTCCTGGTATTGTAAAAGTCCAGGTTGGGGTTCCGGCTCACCATCTCGTTCAGGGAGAAGCTGCCCGACCAGTTTGAGAGGCTGTAAATCCTTTTTTTCGACCCGGCTTTGTTCATTCTTATATTGGTAAGAGCAAATGCTTTCCGTTCTACCATGTCCCTTGCGTTCCTGATGATGGAATCACGTTCGGTTTTTGTTTCTGCCTCCTCAATGGCCTCTTTCAGGGGAATATCAGGGTCCAGCGGATTGTATTCCGGATTGACGATTGCCTTGGAATAACTGGCGAAGACAGGGATATTTACACCGCTCTCCTTTTTAAAGAACTTGCCCATCTGCAGGTTGGAAGAGACATCATACTGTATGATCTGTTCCCGTTGTCTCTCCTGGACTTTCTGTTCTATACTTCCGAACCCGGGCTGACTGGTGTTCCCGGCAACCGTCACATTTCCGAAGTCGGCCAGCTTCAGGGTGGCCCGGCCATTGGCGGCCCAACCTCCTTTCTCATTGAAATCGGTCAGGCGCAGTTCATTGAGCCAGATCTCCCCCGATTTAGGTAATCCATCGTCCCGGCCAAATGGATTGTTACCCGCCTTGGGGTTACGCACCCCGATCATGATGGTTCGTATACTGCTCATATTGGGATTCCCCGATACAGAGATCCTGTTTCCCTTCTCATCCACCTGTGAAAACACGGATTGTATGGTTACATCGCTTCCAGGGTCACTCATGGCACGGTTCCTGGCCTGTTTCACCTCCTTGAACAGGTCCAGTTCGATCTCGAATTTGTTATCCACAGGCCAGACGATCCACCGGTCGCTTTCGCTATCATTATCATACCTCCCATGGGGTGTAAGCTTCATGGGAACTTCATATTCGTAGTAATTATCCTGATAATCTGTTCCCAGCCTGATGAAGGCCACCAGTTCGTCATCCTCCAGGACATTGGACTGAAGGGCTTCAGCATGGGCCTCCATTCGTATCTTTTTATACTGCCTTATGTCCAGTTCAGTATTTTTGTAGGCGGCACGGGCATCCCCGTCCGCAAGGTCTATCACCTTCAAAACGATGGATTGTTCGTTGAGCTGCCTGAGCTGGGGCTGGGTGGGATCGATCTGCCGGTTGAACCCCGGGGGCAATACATAGTTAACCGGTTCCTTGCCTGAATTCTCCTCAATATTTACGGCTGCAATGGCCAGTGCCCCTTCGGGTGGCTCCACGCCGGTCCAGGCTTCTCCCCCCTGGGTAAATGGTAAAGCATACCGCCGCCATTCCCCTCTTACCAGGTTCAGCCTGGCGAACCGCAGGAAGGTAGTGTCTTTAAATCCTGTCATGAACATCCGCATAAACCGGATGCTTTTGAAATCGGAAATATCACCCACTGCTTTTTCATAATTGTGAATGGGGATCCTGAACTGATACCAGGTAACATCAGCTTTTTTTCCATTCTCATAGGTTACTTTGTCCACCACCTTATCCACAATATTGTTCCTTCCAACCTCCATCTCATGCTTATCAATATCAACCCTGTAGACAAAATAGCTCTCGCCTTCACTGAGGGTATTGTCCCGGTTGATATCCTCAATATCGGGCAGTGAAGTTCCCGATGTGGGATAACTTTCAGGATTATCCAGATCACTGGGAGAGTTGCCTTCCAGGTTATTGTAATTCTTGTACCGGCTCAGGATATCAAGCTGGGCAGCATCATATTTGGAACTGCGGTAATAACTGTAATCATCCGACGAGGGATCCTGAAATATCCGGTCGCGTGCCTCCTGGCTGAGTTGACCGGCCTGATTCATTTTTTCTATCTGATTCAGATAATCCTCCGGCTCTTTGGAGAAGTAGGTTACCTCATCGTCAAGGTAGAGGGATGAGAGCCCGTCCAGTCCCACATCCTGGTATTTTCTGGTCTCATCCCCTGCGCTGAAACCCTGCACAAGAGACTGGGTCAGCGGGACACGCCCCCAGGTAGTGCTGTCCACTTTTTCAACCAGATCCGAAGTGGGCAACCCATTTTCAAAAGTCTTTCTGGAATCCTTCAGCACATCCTCCGATACGTTCCCCAGGTTGAAATAAAGTTCTCCCCCCCTGTGATCGGGCATCTCGGCGAAAGGATCCATCAGCCAGAACTCGATGAATTCCACATTGGCCTGCTCGAAATCGCTGGAGTAGATCTCCCGCATCACCCCTCCCCAGCGCTGGGAGGGATCAAGTAGTTTTCCCTCATGGTCTATGCGCTGGTAATCATAGTTGTAAGGGCCACGTTCGTCCGGGTAGTAGGCCAGGTTCAACACAGAGATACGTGTGGGGATACCGTTGGGATTCTCCTTGTTGGGAAAGATATCCTGTTCATACACTTCATATACATATGCACTGGATTGAAGATCCGGATTGGCTTTGATGTAATCGGGTGTACGGGATGAGTTGTTCACGAAAAGGGGATCGATCTGGTACCAGGCAAGCTTTGCCCTTCCATAGCCATAGGCCCTGTTGTTGTTGAGATCCGCCTCCGGAAAAAATCCCCGTGGTGTACTGGCTATTTTCCAGGACGAAAACTGCTTCAGGTCGATGGATGTTTCACTTCCCTCAAAATCGTCAATATAAGAATTCCCCTCCTTTTCAATGGCACGGGAATGACCGGGTATCAGCTGGGCGAATTCACCCACCACTGTGAGTGATGAGGGTGCCTTGGTCTCCAGGAAAGGCAGCTTATCTACCATCGTTGTTATCAACTGTGACTCGGTGCTGTAATTCCCATTCAGACCCCAGATGGTATTGGAGATGGGTTCATCCCCGATATTCACTTTCTGGGTAAGGGGACGTTCGGTCAGGTGCATGGCTGTAGCACCCAGGTTAAAATTATCGGAGATCTTGTAATCGAGATGGGTCCCCACCAGTGTTTTGGTCTGGAAATTAAAAAGCGACTGGTTTTCCAGGGATATCCGGATGGGGGTTCCCGACTCCAGGATCCCCTGATTGATAATGGTCACCCTCCCAAGCATATAATCG
>JANTFK010000273.1 GCA_024763595.1 Bacteroidales bacterium
GTGAGATCAACACCATAAAAGGGAACCGGTTCTGGATGCAAGCAAGGGAGTCCATCCTGAAATCGGATGTTCTGGGGGACCTGGATAAGATCTATCCGGTGATCGAACCCGATAAGAGCGATTCCGCATCACTCGATAATGTGCTGGAGTTTCTGGTGATGAGCGGAAAATCGCTCCCGTATGCCATGTCCATCCTGATCCCGGAATCCTGGAACGAAAAAAACCCCATCTCGCCCGAGCTCAAAGCGTTCTATCAGTACCACTCCACTTTCATGGAGCCATGGGACGGCCCCGCATCTTTAATTTTCAGTGACGGCAGGTACATCGGGGGCATGCTGGACCGGAACGGCCTGCGCCCTTCACGTTACATCATTACCAAAGACGACCTGATGGTCATGGGATCGGAAGTTGGTGTCCAGACCTTCAAACCGGAGGAGATCAAGGAAAAAGGAAGGCTTCAACCGGGGAAGATCATGATGGTGGATGTACAGGAGGGAAAAGTCTACCGCGATGATGAGCTGAAAGCCCGGCTTGCTTCCCTGCATCCCTATATAAACTGGATAAGGAAGAACATGGTCAAACTGGAAGAGATCCAGACCGGTAACATCATACCTCCCGGACTGGGAGATGATTATAATAAATACCTCACCTCCTTTAATTACAGCCGGGAGGACATTGAAAGCATCATCAGGCCCATGGCCGAATCGGCAAAAGAGCCCATTGGTTCCATGGGGAATGATGTTCCCACCACTGTCCTGAGTAAAAAACCTTACAGGCTTTTCAATTATTTTAAACAGCTCTTTGCACAGGTAACCAACCCTGCCATCGACCCTATCCGGGAAGAGATGGTTATGACACTGACCGGATACCTGGGTTCGCTACAAACCAATGTCCTGGATAAATCGCCGGATCATGTTAAAATGGTAATGTTTAAGAGCCCGGTGATTAACAACACCTATTTCCAGGTGGTAAAAGGACTCAGGTACAAAGGATTCTCCCACAGGGTAATCCAGATGCATTTTGATGCCGGCAAGGGAACCAGGGGATTGGAAGAGGCGGTGCAACATATCTGCAAACAGGCCGAAGAAGCTGTAGATGCAAAGAATAACTATATTATTCTGTCGGATCGTGGAATCAGTAAGAAGATGGCCCCGATCCCTTCACTCTTGGCTGTTTCAGCCGTTCATCATCACCTGATCAAGCGCCGCAAACGCATGCAGATCGATATTGTGGTAGAATCGGCCGAACCGAGAGAGGTGATGCATTTTGCACTGCTTTTCGGATATGGTGCCAGCATCATCAATCCTTACATGAGCTTTGCCATCATCGAACAACTGGTCGGGGAAAGGGTGATCCAGCAGGATTTTGATAAGGCCCAGGAAAACTACATTCACGCCATCAACAAAGGGCTGCTCAAGATCCTTTCAAAAATGGGTATCAGCACATTACGTAGCTACCGGTCCGCCCAGATCTTTGAAGCCATCGGACTTCATACGGATGTTATCAATAACTATTTTGAAGGAACTGTCTCCAGGATCGGCGGGATCGGAATGGATGAAATTGCCGAAGAGGCATTGATCCCTCATCGACGAGCTTTTACGGAGACGGGAAATGTGCATTCCCTGATCCTCACCGAAGGTGTCTACTCCTACCGTAAGTATGGCGAACACCATGCATGGAACCCGGAATCGGTTGCCCTGCTTCAATGGTCTACCCGGAACAACGATTATAACAAATACAAGGAGTATGCAGCCCTGGTCGATTGCGAAACAACCCGGCCTGCGTTCCTCCGGGGGCTCCTTACCTATAAAAGGAACCCGATCCCCCTGGAAGAGGTCGAACCCGTGGAAACGATCATGAAGCGCTTCGTAACAGGAGCCATGTCATACGGATCCATCAGCAGGGAAGCACATGAAGCCCTGGCCATTGCCATGAACCGTATTGGCGGAAGAAGCAACACAGGGGAAGGCGGAGAGGACCCGGTACGCTTTAAACCCATGAAAAATGGTGACTCCAGGCGCAGTGCCATTAAACAGGTTGCCAGCGGAAGATTCGGGGTCACCACACAATACCTGGTCAATGCCGATGAGATCCAGATCAAAGTGGCCCAGGGAGCTAAACCGGGTGAAGGAGGACAGTTGCCGGGACATAAAGTGGATAAGATCATCGCCAGGACCCGCTATTCAATTCCGGGAATAACGCTGATCTCACCCCCTCCCCATCATGATATCTATTCCATTGAGGACCTGGCACAGTTAATCTTTGATCTGAAGAATGTAAATCCTGATGCAAACATATCGGTTAAACTGGTATCTGAAACAGGAGTAGGGACCATTGCCGCCGGTGTGGCCAAAGCATCCGCTGACCTGATCACAATCAGCGGCGCAGAAGGCGGAACAGGAGCCAGCCCCGCCTCCTCCATCAAACATGCCGGGTTGCCACTGGAGATCGGGCTGGCAGAAACCCAGCAAACCCTGGTGATGAATAACCTCCGGAAAAGAGTTGTTCTGCAGGCTGACGGACAGATGAAAACCGGACGGGATGTGATCATCACTGCCCTGATGGGTGCAGAGGAATTTGGTTTTGCCACCAGTGCACTGGTGGTACTGGGTTGTGTGATGATGCGAAAATGCCACATGAATACATGCCCGGTAGGGGTTGCTACCCAGGACCCGGAATTACGTAAACGGTTTCGAGGAAAAGCCGATTTTGTGGAAAATTATTTCCGTTTTGTGGCTTCCGAAGTGCGTGAATACCTGGCCGATCTGGGGTTCAGAACCTTTGAGGAGATCGTTGGGAGGTCGGATCTGCTTATGCGGGATGAAGCGGTTTCACACTGGAAAACCCGGAAGCTGGACCTGAGTGATCTGACCACCTTCCTGCCGGCTGCAAAGAAAAATTCACTGCACAGGGTGGAACGGCAACATCACAAGATCGAAAATGTTATTGACCACATATTGATTGAAAAAGCTGAACGGGCCATTGAGAAAAAAGAGCCGGTAACGATTCATATGCCCATAAAGAATACGGACCGTACCACCGGTGCCATGCTTTCCGGAAAGATAGCCAGGCAATATGGCAGTAAGGGTCTCCCGGACGGAACCATCAAAGCCCGGTTTGCAGGCTCGGCCGGTCAGAGTTTTGGGGCTTTCCTGGTCCCGGGTGTGGAATTCTACCTGGAGGGGGACACCAATGATTATTTGGGTAAGGGCCTGGCAGGAGGACGTATTATCGTTGTTCCTCCGGAAGGATCCACCTTTGCATCGGATCAGAATATCATTATCGGAAATACGGTCCTGTACGGGGCCACCATGGGAGAGATCTTCATCTCCGGAGTGGCCGGGGAGCGTTTTGGGGTCAGGAACAGCGGGGCCATTGCTGTAGTGGAAGGCGTAGGGGACCACTGTTGTGAATACATGACAGGCGGTCGTGTGGTGGTACTGGGTAAAACCGGGCGGAACTTTGCAGCTGGCATGAGTGGTGGCATCGCCTATGTGTTGGATGAAGAGGGGGATTTTGATTACTACTGCAATATGGGTATGGTTGAACTCTCCCTGGTGGAGGATTTGAATGACCAGAAGGAGCTGACCGATTTAATTTCCAGGCACTACGAACTGACCGGTAGCCGGATAGCTGAAAAGATCCTCTCCGACATAGAGCGATACATGGAACGTTTTATCAAGGTCATTCCATATGAATATAAGAAAGTGCTGCAGGAGATTCAGCTGGAAGAGATCAATAAAAAACTGGCTGGTGTGGAGAAAGATGTGGAAATGATTGGAGATGTATAATTCTGAATATTATGGGTGATCCAAAAGGATTTTTAAAAATAGGCAGGAAACCTGCTGGTAACAGGCCGTTACTGGAGCGTATCAGCGATTATAGTGAGGTCGAGCAGGTGCTCAATTCGGAAGACCGCCAACTGCAGGCCTCCAGGTGTATGGATTGCGGAATCCCGTTCTGTCACTGGGGTTGTCCGGTGGACAACCTGATCCCTGAGTGGAACGACCTGCTCTACCGGGGCAACTGGAAAGGGGCTTCCGAGCGGCTCCATTCTACCAATAACTTCCCCGAATTCACCGGCAGGATCTGCCCAGCCCCCTGTGAACATGCCTGCGTACTGAACATTGACGGGGAACCGGTGACCATCAGGGAAAATGAAGTGGCCATCGTAGAAAAGGCCTTTGCTGAAGGATATATTAAACCGGTCCCGCCCACGGTGCGAACCGATAAAAAGGTGGCCGTGATCGGAAGCGGACCGGCAGGTATGGCCGCTGCAGATCAACTTAACAAAGCCGGGCACAGCGTCACCCTTTTCGAAAAAGATGAAAAGGCCGGCGGATTGCTCCGTTTTGGGATTCCCGATTTTAAACTCAACAAACGCACCATTGACCGCAGGCTTGAGCTTATGGTTGCTGAAGGTGTGGAACTGAAGACGGGGAGTGAGGTAGGCAGGGAGATTGCTGCAACTACATTACTGGAAACATACGATGCCGTATGCCTGGCCATTGGGTCCATGCAGCCCAGGGACCTGCAGGTAAAAGGGCGCGAGCTGGATGGTATCTATTTCGCCATGGATTACCTGGCACAACAAAACAGGGTCAACGACGGAGTTTATGTGGCCTATGACAACCGGATTACGGCCGAGGGCCGTAAAGTACTAGTTATCGGTGGAGGCGATACGGGATCCGACTGTGTGGGTACAGCCATACGGCAGGGTGCAGAAAGCGTAACACAGATAGAGATTATGCCCAAACCACCCGCGGAACGGGATAAGGACAATCCCTGGCCCTATTATGCCAAAACCCTCAAAACCTCCACATCCCATGAGGAGGGGTGTGAACGAATGTGGAGTCTCTCCACCCTGCGTTTTATCGGCATGCAGCACCGGGTGACCCATGCTGAAGTCCAGGAGGTGAAATGGGCCCATAAAAACGGAAGTTACACAATGGTTCCCAAACCCGGAACCGAACGCCAGATTGAAGCGGACCTGATTCTCCTGGCCATGGGTTTTGTTCATCCGGTGCATGAAGGGCTCCTTGCAGAACTGGATATCTCACTGAACCCTGCCAGGAATGTACAGGTAGATGTGCAAATGCAGACCAGTATTGAGAAAATCTTCGCAGCCGGTGATGCAGTGAGCGGTGCCAGCCTGGTGGTGCATGCCATCGCTTCAGGCCGGAAAGCGGCCATGAGAATTGATGAGTTTCTAAAAAAGGCGGAATAGGTAAAAAATTGCTATTTCTTTCACTACCCCTATATTTTAATGGGGTATTAATTGGTATCTTATAAATTTTATGCAATATACCCCCTAATATATAGG
>JANTFK010000274.1 GCA_024763595.1 Bacteroidales bacterium
TTCAAAACTATGTGGATTCCAAGTTCAGGGTAACACAGAATCTGACCGAGGACGAGTATTTCGTATTCTGTTCAGATGATGAAATCACCATTAAAGAGTTGGAAAAGATAGTTTCAAAAGCTGCACAACTTCCCTTTGCATACCAGCGAAAAGAGAAGGATGTTGCCTGGGTGGAGAATGATGAGCAGATGCATATCGAATTTGACGATGTGGATTTTTCCATGTCTGTTAATGAACTGGCCCTGAGAGGAAAGCACAATACCTACAACAGCATGGCAGCCGGTATTGCCGGCAATGTACTGAAGATCCGGAATGATGTGATCAGGGAAGCCCTGATGGATTTTCAGGGTGTGGAACACCGTCTCGAAACCGTCATGAAAGTGCACGGTATCAACTTTATCAACGATTCCAAGGCCACGAATGTCAACGCTACATGGTATGCCCTTGAGAGTGTGAAAGGCAAGATGGTATGGATTGTCGGGGGAGTTGATAAAGGCAATGACTATAGCGAATTATATAACCTGGTGGAGAACAAAGTCAAGGCCATTGTCTGTCTTGGCAAGGATAACCAGCGGGTGATACAGGCGTTTAGCGGAAGGGTGGAGTCCATTGTTGAAACCGGGAGTATGGATGAGGCTGTAAAGGCGGCTTACTACCTGGCCAGGGATGGAGAAACAGTTCTGTTATCCCCGGCGTGTGCAAGTTTTGACCTGTTTGAAAGTTTTGAGGACAGGGGCCGCCAGTTTAAAGAGACGGTCAGGAGTCTGTAAAAGTTATGGGAAGAGCGTGAAGATTCGAAGATACATAAAAGGCGACAGAATCATATGGATTGTGGTGATGATCCTGCTGGTTATCTCCCTGCTGTCGGTATACAGTTCAACCGGCTCCCTGGCTTATCAGCACCGCTCCGGAAACACCTTCTTCTACCTGTTCCGTCAGCTGAAGTTCATTTTGCTCGGGATATTGATTATCTTTTTTGTACACCTGATCCCGTACCGGCTGTTCAGCAGGATATCTATTGTTTCCCTCTACCTGGCCATACCGCTGTTGTTCTTTACCCTGATCGCGGGTACAAATATCAATGAAGCAACCCGGTGGTTACAGATTCCCGGCACCGGACTTACCATTCAACCCTCCGATTTTGCCAAGATCGCTCTGGTGATGTACATGGCCAAGGTGCTCTCTGTGAATCAAAACAATATCAAGGATTTTAAAGGTGTATTCGGAAAACTGTCGTTGGCCATTGTTGTTACCTGTGCCCTGATTCTACCGGCAAATTTCTCCACGGCGGCCATTCTGTTTTTAACGGCATTCAGCCTCATGTTCGTGGGCCGGATACCTGTAAAGTATCTTGGGATGATGATGTTTACGGGCATTTTTGCACTTTCCATATTCATTGGCGGAGCCCTGTTGCTGAACAAAGAAGGCCGTATTTCCACCTGGAAGCACAGAATAGAGGTTTTTACGCAGGGAGAAGGGGATAACTATCAGGCCGATCAGGCCAAGGTGGCCATCGTCCAGGGAGGATTTTTCGGGAAAGGGCCCGGAAACAGTACCCAGCGTAACCTGTTACCGCATCCCTACTCAGATTTTATTTATGCCATCATCATTGAGGAGTATGGCAGCCTGGTAGGAGGTGTGCTGGTACTGGCCCTATATCTCTGGCTCTTTTTCAGGGCGGGCCTGATTGTGCGGCGAAGCCGAAGCACCTATGGGGCCTTTCTGGCTTTTGGACTTTCCCTGGGCCTGGTCCTGCAGGCTTTTGTGAATATGGCAGTGGCGGTTGGGCTGGTACCGGTTACCGGTCAGACCCTCCCGCTGGTCAGTATGGGGGGATCGTCTATTTTTTTTACCAGCATGGCCACGGGCATGATTCTTTCGGTTAGTTGGGGTACGAAAGAGATGGCAGGCGGGGAAGCAGTGGATGGAACCAGAGAAAAAACAGAGGAAGGGGTGGCGGAAAAACCGGAGCATCCGGTGGGAGCTGATGCAAAAAGTCAAAAAGGGCCAAAAGATCCGAAAAACGCAAAAAATAAAACCAGGCAACCTGAATTTGAACTGAATGACTGAGGGAACCACATACCGGGTGCTGATCGGTGGAGGAGGAACCGGTGGCCATGTCTTTCCTGCCATTGCCATTGCTGATGCGTTAAGGCAGCTGGTTCCCGGGACGGAATTTCTTTTTGTGGGGGCAAAGGGACGCCTTGAAATGGAAAAGGTGCCTGAAGCGGGATATGCCATTGAGGGGTTGCCGGTGGCAGGGTTCCAGCGCAGGGTTACATTGAAAAATGTGACATTCTTCTATAAGTTACTGGTAAGTATGATCAGTTCCCGGCGCATTATCCGTCGTTTTTCCCCACATGTGGCCATAGGTGTTGGCGGATATGCCAGTGGACCGGTCATTAAGGCTGCTGCCAGGAGGGGCATTCCTGTACTGATCCAGGAACAGAACTCCTGTGCGGGTGTTACCAACCGGTTGCTGGCCCGGTCGGCCAGAACCATTTGTGTAGCCTATGAAGGGATGGAGAAGTATTTTCCTGCCGACCGGCTGGTGCTCACCGGAAACCCGGTAAGAGACAACCTGGTTGACCTGTCCGGCACTGCCGGTAAAGCATATGAAGAATTCGGGCTGGTGAAAGGAAAGCGTGTTTGCCTGTTGTTGGGGGGAAGCCTGGGTGCGCGGACCCTGAACCAGAGCTTTATGGATGGGATGGGAAAACTGGACCGGAATAATCTGCAGGTACTGTGGCAATGTGGTAAAGGCTATTTCAATGAAGTTGAGGAGAAGATCCGGTCTGCCGGGTTGAAGAACATTCGCCTGTTGCCATTTATTTCCCGCATGGACCTGGCCTATGGCGCGGCCGATGTGATTGTCTCCCGGGCAGGGGCCCTTACGATCTCCGAATTGTGCCTGGTGGGCAAACCGGTGATCCTGGTACCCTCTCCCAATGTGGCGGAGGATCATCAGACCAGGAATGCCGAAGCGCTGGTGCGTAAGCATGCTGCCATCCTGGTGACCGATGCAAGGGCCGGCGAGCAACTGGTGGATACCATGCTCGGCCTGGTGGAAAATAGTGTACAGCAGGCACAATTGTCTGAACATATAAAACAACTGGGTATCCCGGATGCATCCAGGCGGATTGCTGATGAGATACTGAAACTTTTGGAAAAAACATGATCTGGGCAAATCTGGATAATGTCTATTGTATCGGGATTGGGGGTATTGGTATGAGTGCTCTGGCACGCTATTTCCAGAGCCAGGGGAAGACAGTGGCCGGTTATGACCGGGTTTCCACTGCATTGACAGATACCCTGCAGAGGGAGGGGATCGATATCTGTTTTGAAGATGAGCCGGGCTTAATATCCTCGTCTTTCCGTAATCCCGATCACACCCTGGTGATCTATACACCGGCGGTCCCGGAGAAGCACCTGCAACTGAATTATTTCAGGAAAAGAGGATTTCGTGTAATTAAAAGGGCTGTTGCACTGGGGGAAGTATTTAACCAGGGAAGAGGGATCGGAGTTGCCGGAACCCATGGCAAGACCTCCATCTCTACGTTGCTGGCCCATATACTGCATAATTCTACCCTGGGGTGTAATGCTTTTCTGGGAGGCATCAGTAAAAACAGCGGTAGCAACCTTTACCTCGATCCTGCTTCAACTGTGATCGTAGCGGAGGCTGATGAGTTTGACCGCTCCTTCCTGACGCTCTTCCCGGAGATTGCAGTGGTATCATCCATGGATGCCGATCATCTGGACATATACCATTCACAGGAGAATATCATCAAGGGATTTGAGTCCTATATCGGACAGATACGTGGAGAGGGGAAACTGATCCGGAAGCTGGGATTGCATCCTGCGGTGCCCGGTCATGTAACAAGCTATACTTATTCACTGGATTCCAGGGAGGCCGATTATTATGTGAGACAACTGAAACCCGATGGGCTGGGGTACAGTTTTACAGTGGTTACACCCGATTCGATTATCCCTGAACTCCGCCTGAAGATCCCGGGCCTGCTTAATGTGGAGAATGCACTGGCGGGTATTGCTGTAGCAGATCAACTGGGGATTACACCGGAAGTAATTGTACGCTCCCTCTCAGAATTCCGGGGCGTGGAGCGGAGATTCGATGTACAGGTCCATCGCCGGGATCATATTTACATTGACGATTATGCACATCATCCTCAGGAGATCAGGGCGTTCCTGACATCGGTCAGGGCCCTCTTTCCGGACAGGAAGCTGACCGGCATATTTCAACCCCACCTTTATAGCCGGACACGGGATTTTGCCGATGATTTTGCCCGGAGCCTGGAGATGCTGGATGAACTGATCCTGATGGAGATCTATCCTGCCAGGGAGGAGCCCATTGCCGGAGTCTCCTCCTCCATGCTTCTGGAGAAGATCGGTTTAAAGGAAAAAGTTTTGATTTCCGGGGAACAACTATTAAGGGTGGTGAAGGAACGGAACCCCGAATTGCTGGTAACCATGGGTGCCGGGGATATTAACCAGTTTGTTTCACCATTGAGGGAATGGTGCTTAAGAAGATAATGAAGAAGGTTGTAAACATATTGATCTGGATCGGGATTTCCGCATGGTTTTTGGTAATCCTGGGGTTTGTTTCAGGTGCTGCCGACCAGGTCCTGTGTAACCGTATTGAAGTAATACTCAGCGATAGTATACAATACAAATTTGTTACCCGTTCCGATATACGGAGCATGCTGGAAGTCACAGACGGAAAGCTGCAGGGGTACCCCATTGCAGAGATCAATACAGGAAAACTGGAGAAAGCACTGGAACAGAGTGCCTATATATCGAATGCAGAAGTGAGTAAAGATATATCTGGCCGGTTGGAGGTGAGAATCGAACAGCGGGCACCACTGGTCAGGATCATGCCGGATGACGGGGAGGGATTTTACCTGGATGCCGAAGGAGTGGTACTGCCCCTTTCGGTTCACTATACCCCCCTGATCCTGATTGCTTCGGGACATATAGAACATCCCGGAAAATCGGGAAAGCCGGGTAAACAGTTGCAGGAAATCCTGCGCTTCAGCAACTATCTGTCGGACCACCCCTTCTGGAAAGACCAGATCGTACAGATTTATGTGAACAACCTGGGGGAGTATGAGCTGATCCCCAGGGTGGGCGCGCACCAGATTCTGCTGGGCAGTATGGAGAAGTGGGAGAAGAAGCTCAGGAACCTTGAGTTACTCTATACCCAGGGGCTCCCTATATATGGATGGAATAGTTACAGAACCATAAATTTAAAATATACCAATCAAGTAATATGTACTAAACGTTAAGACTATGGCAACAAAAGAAAA
>JANTFK010000275.1 GCA_024763595.1 Bacteroidales bacterium
GCTGATTGTGGCCGGAGATTCCCTCTGGAGTGATTATACCATTGATGTTGACTTTACTCCGCTGGTGAGATTTGATAAATGCGGTGTTGTATTTAAATATAAGAACCCGGCAGATTATCTTTTTTTTGGCATTGAAGGGAATACGGTTATCCTGAAACAGATTGAGCAATCGGTAACCCCCCTCAGGCCCATCGAACGCATTCTGGATATTAAACCACTGGTATGGCATCCCGGTGAAAAAGTGCATGCCACCATTACGGTAAGGCGAAATAAAGTCTCCACCATTCTCAATGATTCCATCCGCATGCATGCTGATAACCTGCCCGCTCACAGGGGAAAGATCGGCCTGCTCTCGGATCTTCCTGCCAGGTTCCACAGGGTTGAGGTAAAAGTACTCCGGGGAGAACAGCGAAAACTGGCCAGGCGGAAAAGGCAGCTGACCAGGAAAAATGAGCTGTTACTTGGGGATCATCCGCTGATGGTTCGCTGGAAGATGTTTAATGCAGGGGAAAACCGGTTTGGGCTGAACATCAGGCTGGGAGACCTGACCAGTGATGGAAATAAGGAAATTGTTGTTGCATTGCCTTCCGCTTCAGGTACCGGTATTGCTTCGGTGGCGGCCATGACCCTGGAAGGGGAGTGGCTCTGGCACTTTGGAAGCACCCGGGGTAGTCCGTCGTGCCTGGAACAGGAACTACCCGTAGAGATACACGATCTGGATGGGGATGGAACCCGGGAAATTATTTTTGTAAGAAAGGGACGGATCTATATTTTGAAAGGTAAGGATGGAAAAGTTGTTAAAAGGGTAACTATACCCGGACCGAAGATCAATGTTGCTTCTTTAACATTCGGCGATTTGATGGGTGTTGAAAGGGACAACTGCATACTGCTCTCGGACCGTAAGCAACGTCTGATGGCGTTCAATGAAAAGCTCGGACTGCTTTGGGACAGGACCACTGATACCGGGACCCAACCCGTGACAGATGATCTGGACGGGGATGGCAGAGATGAAGTGCTGATGGGATATGCAATATTTGATCCTGAGGGGAACCTGGTATATGACCTGACAAAACAAACAGGCGACCGGTGCAACGGCGTACTGGTTACCCGGATAACCCAAGGCGACAGGGAGATCCCTTCTCTGGTTTATGCAGCCGGGGACTGGGGGTTGCTCTATTTTAATTTTGCCGGTACATTGATACGGCAACATATCATGGGTCATGTCCGGTACATGGGTACAGCTGATTTCGAATCGGAGATTCCCGGTCTGGAGATTATCACCTCCAGCCAGTGGGGTTGTGACGGGCTGATCCATGTCCTGGATGCCACCGGCAGTATAATTAACAATTTTTCTCCCTTTCCGGCGGTTAGCCGTTGTGTGCCGGTCAACTGGAAGGGGGACGGTGAGGAGTTCCTGATGATCTCCGCAGATTCGGTGGTAGGGGGTATGTACAATGCATACGGGCAGCTGGCAGTGGCATTTCCTCCGGACGGGCATCCGGTCTCTCACTATTTGGTGCAGGACCTGACTGGTGATGCACGTGATGAAGTGATCGTGTGGAATAGCGATAAGCTCTGGATCTATACACAGGAAGATAATCCCAGGATGGGAAATACTTATGCCCCTTCAAGGATACCCCTCTATAATTTCAGCATGTATCAGATGAGCTGTTCCCTGCCCGCCTGGTAGTGCATCCGAACCTTTAGAAACTTACATTCGCTGTTTCAATTTATTTCTTATATTGCATACAGTTGATGGATTTGGATGGCTGTTTTGGCACGAACTTTGTTTCTTATCAACTAAAACGACCAGATTTAAAAATAACCGGGAGGAAACGTCATGAAAACTTTACCATTAGTCATTATCGGTGCTGCCATTGTCCTGGCTTCCTGCAGCAGTGCTCAACCTACTGCCGTTGCGGAATATGATGATGTCTATTATAATCCAAACCGTGCAGCTAAAGAGACCGCTCCAGCTGTTGTAGTTCAAGAGCCTGTGGTGACTACCCAGGAATTGACGGCTACACAGCCCCAGGAAGAGAACCTGAGTGATTATGAGCGGTATAAACTGGCAAAGGAGGCAGAGATGCTTGGTGAAACATATGAACCGGAAGGTAGTGAAGCACTTTATGCCACCCAATATCAGGAGACTGACTCATTGAAACAGGTTAGTGAATATGGACAGGAGAATGCTCCTGTTGTTGTGAATAATTATAACTACTACAGTGATCCCAATGAATATTACTACTCTTCCAACCTGAGGCGTTTTTCGGATGCCTATTCCGGATGGAATTATTATGATCCCTATTATACGGATCTCTACTTTTATACCGGAAGGCCCAGGTACTGGGGTATGAGTATGGGATTTGGTTATCCCGGATGGGGATTCGGGTTATCTTATGGTTATCCCTATTATGGATACTCCTACTATCCTTCATACTGGGGATACGGCGGATACTATGATCCATGGTATTCGGATTGGGGTGGATACTATGGCGGATATTATGGCGGTTACTACCCCTACTGGGGAGGATCCTATTGGAATGGATATCATCACGGTTACTATAATGGTTACTACGCCGGTTACTATGGTGGTGGCTACGGGGATAACCGTTACTATAACAGTCGCTACGGACACATGGACAGTAGGCACTATTATGGATACACAAGTGGTTCGGGCAGGACCAGTGGGAGTTCCAAGGGAGCCAATGTGAATGATCCCAGGTACAGGAGCAGGACCACTGCAGACGGTTCGCGTACCACCACTGCAAGAGATAACAATGCGGTAAGGAGCACCCGGAGTAATCAGGTCCGGACCAGTGCGGCTACTGCTACCCAGCAACGGGTAAGGACTACCTCTCCCTCTGCCACGCAGCGTTCGGTTAATTCTTCGGTCAGGACCACCAGGCCCAGGCAACCGGTTGCTACGCAACAACGGGGTGCCACAGGCAGGAGTACCTATACGCCCAGATACAGCAAACCCCGGACCAGTCCGGTACAACAATATAACAGAAGCACAACACCTGGCAGAAGTTATACGCAACCCAGAAAGCCGGCAGACCGGAGCAGTTCTACCTATAACCGGTCGAACACTGTACCCCGCAGCAGTAATACATACAGACGCCCGAGCAGTTCCAGCCGCAGTAGCAGCTCCTACAGTCGTCCGAGTTCACCGAGCCGCAGCTCTTACAGCCGTTCGAGTTCACCGAGCCGCAGCAGCAGTTCCTACAGTCGTTCGAGTTCACCGAGCCGCAGCAGCAGTTCCTACAGTCGCTCCAGCTCATCGGGTCGCAGCAGCGGGTATTCCGGAGGCAGCAGGAGTTACAGTGGTGGTTCCTCACGCTCATCCGGATCCTCCAGGCGCTAAACTGTCATTTCATCCGGGATCCTCTGCGGGTCCCGGTTTAGTTAACGATCAAAAATCACACAGCCATGAAAAAGCTTTCATTGATAGGCCTGCTATTCCTGTTTACTTTCACCATAACGGAAGCACAGAACGAGATGCAGGCACTGAGATATTCCCGGTACAATCCATTTGGTACGGCCCGGTTTGCAGCCCAGGGCGGAGCTGCCGGTGCACTGGGTGGCGACCTCTCTTCCGTGATTGTGAATCCGGCCGGACTGGGTTTCTACCGCTCCTCTGAATTTTCATTCTCACCCTCTTTTTACTGGGTTAATACCAGTGCAGCTTTTATGAATTCCACGGTAGATGATTCCCAGCTTAAGTTCAATGTGGGTAGCATAGGGTATGTTAGTGCTGTGAACCGCAAGGAGAGCAAAGGAGTTGTGGGTGCTGCTTTTTCACTGGGGTACAACACCCTGGTGAATTTTAACAACAGGACCACCATCAGGGGGATCAACAGCAACAGTTCCCTGCTGGATGATTTTACCTGGCATGCCAATGATGATCCGGATAATCTCGATCCCTTTTATGAAGAGCTTGCGTTCAATACAGCCCTGATGCCTTACGATGAAACTACCGGCAAATACTGGCACGATATGCATATTGACGGTTACGGGCAGCAGCAATACAGGTTGTCCCAGCAATCCGGCTATATCGGGGAGTATTCCATCTCCGGTGCATTCAATTTCAGCAACCTGCTCTATTTCGGGGCAACATTTGGCATGCATGCTGTAAGGTTCTATGAAGACATTTACCATACGGAAACGGACCAGGATGACCATGTTCTGGATTTTGACAGTTTCCGTTTCAGGGAGTTCAATGATACGCGGGGATGGGGATATACAGGCAGGTTCGGTATGATCCTCCGGCCGTTTCAGTTGCTCAGGGTAGGTGCCACTTTCCAGTTACCCACCTATTACTACCTGACCGATCAGAAATTTACAGATATGAATGCCTATTTTGATAATGCTTCCGGCATACCGGATGAGTATGCCAGTTCACCGGACGGGGTATATGATTACAAACTGAGGACACCCTTCCGTGCCAGTGCGCATGCTTCACTGATCCTGTTCAAACTGGCCACCTTCTCCGCCGGGTATGAATATGTGGATTACGCGTCAGCCAGGCTGGATGCCCGTGATTATAAATTCTTTGATGAGAATGACCGGATCAGACAGGATCTCGGGGCCACTCATAACCTGAAAGCCGGTGCGGAGATCCGAATCTCATCGCTTTATCTCCGGGCAGGCACACAATACCTGATGAGCCCGTTTAACGATACCAGGAACAACGCGGAGAGCTGGATCTATTCTGCCGGACTGGGGGTCCGGGCCCGGAAAATGTTCTTCGATATCAGTTACAGTCATGCCGGAACGACCGAAGTGTACGGAATGTACGCTTTCGAACCGGGTGTCAATGAGGTTGCTATCAACACGATCAACAGGAATAATCTGATGTTGACCCTCGGGATGAAGTTCTGAGGCTTTTTTGAAGGATCTGAAGCGCTGCCGCCCCTTCGTTAAAGAGCAGGTCCAGAATGCTCAGGTTGGACCGGAACCCATGCCTGTCAGAGAATACCTGGTGATAAACTTCGGGTTTGAAACCGGGATCCACAACCGCCGGTTCCTTTTTCGGATGAATGAAATGCCTTGGATCGATATCGGAGAGGATGGGGGCAAAGGATGATGAGCACCTGACCGGAATAGCCACTCCCAATATTTTCAGTGTGTATGTCAGCAGATCCACATTCAGGTCAATCAGGAATTTATACCGTTTTTCGTAGAAGGGTAAGAGGTCACCGGCAATGATCTCAAAAAAAGGTGAGGAAGCATAGGAGGCACGAAGGCTTTTCCAGTGGATCCTGTTCCAGGATGTATCATAATCGATCCTGATATCACACATC